>CADBRP010000092.1 GCA_902797095.1 uncultured Eubacteriales bacterium
GATGCGGTCTACGGACCGGTCCTGGCCCGTCATACAGACGGAGGACTGCTGGAGCGGACCGGAGACAGGATCCGTCTGACGGAAAAAGGCCTGGATCTGGCCAATTATGTCATGTCGGATTTTCTGCTGGACTGATCCGGATGGACCGGAACAGCATGCCGCCATATATCAAAAAGAACAGGGACCCTGCCGGAACGATGTTTGATCCGGTCAGGGTCCCTTTTTGCGCTTTTTTGTCTTTAATTAGCAACACCATCTCCATTGCAGCTATGTGGGGCGGCGGCCGTTCTCAACGCCGGTCTCAGTAGTCGTATTTCCAGCTCAGGCGCAGCCATGGAATCACTTCCCTGGATACCGTCAGACCGCTTTTTCCGTCAGGGACCATTCCCTTATTGATCAGCATCAGGTGCATTCCGTCGCTGCTGAATTTTACCTGCTTCAAGCTGGTGATTTTCAGACCTGAAGGCTCCGGGCGGAGAGGAAGCAGGAACGTCTGCCTTTCGCTGCCTGCTTCACCAGCTGCCTCCGGCGTTACATGTACCAGCATATGCACTTCTTTATAACCGGTTTCTTCCGACCGGTAGGAACGGAACAGAAGAAAGTCGGAATCCGGGGAAAAGATGGAAAATGACTGGTCACATGGAACGTCAACCGTAAAGGAAGCGCCGCTCTTTTCCTGAATATAAATTGGTTTCCCGGAGATCGCGATCCTCGTCCCTCCCGGCGCTTCCATGGGCTTCCCACGCATGGCTGCGATCACTTTTACCTCTTTTTCGGAAAGATCCACACGTACAGTAACAAAGCCGGAACGATTGTCATCCTCGGATATTACCGCATACACAACATTCATGTCATAATTTACCAGCCGGAAATCGAACCTTTTCTGAGCAAATTCAAGTGTGGCGGCTTCTCCGTTTTCATTTGTATACGGCAGCGGCAGCTTTGACCGTATCAGTTCCAGCGCTTTTTCAGAAGCAGCAGAGTAGTCAACATCCCTGAGGCCCCCTTCCGGAAAAGAGGAAAACCTCCATTCTTTTGTTGCGTCTGTATATGCATAGGAGAAAGAGACCCAGCCCGGATCGAATACGGACATCTGAAATCCGGACATTTCCGGTGACGGGGTGCTGTAATGATGCAGCGCTTTTTTCCGGCAGATCCGGCTCAGCGCTAGTTCCATCTGTATCGCACTTTCCGAATCCTGCCGGTCGGGAAGCTCTCGATACTCGTCAAATATCCGGATGGCTGCTCTATAGTCTTTTCCTGTCAATGCGTTTTGGAAACCCTGCTGCAGAGCCTGGGATCTGGAATTCTCCTCAATAATTGTCTCAATATTCTTGATCCGGCTTAAACCGTAAAGAGGGTTTTTGGTGATTCTTGACGGAATGCGGCAGATCGTGACGGTTCCGTTCAGCTCGGAACAACAATATACAGTTCCGTCCGGACTGAAGGAAAGGATATGATAACCGCTGAATGTCCGGATGACCCTGCCGGTGGATGCTTCCACCAGCAGCTTCTTATTCCCCAGAAGGGTATTGTCTACAGACTTTGCTATATAGGCTTTGCCCTGCGTAGGCTCCGGAGCCGGGTAGTTCTCAGCTTGCCGGACTTCTGTCAGCCAGGCCTGCGGGCCTGGCCCCAGACGGAACCGCAGGATATACGATACGCTTGTTCGGTGGATCTGGGGCGGTGCTTTGGAGGCTCCGATCTTAAAAAAGGATTTTTGGGCCCTTTCCCATTTTTGAAACTTTTTCCGATCCTCCGAGCTGTCCCATTCACTGCATTCCCGCACACAGAGCATGGTGTCGTTTTCCTCCAGCCACATCCGGTCCCATTTCGTACTGATTCTTCGGTTCAGTTCGTAGGGCCTGCCGTCCAGCAACCGCGACTGTTCGGGATAAAGCCGGAATTTCTCTTCCTCGTCTGTTTTGATGCTGATCCGGGTATCCTTACATTTTCCTTTCAGGTCAACGACCCACAGCGTACCGGTTTTTCCTGTATAAAGAAGGCTCCGGTCTTCGCTCAGTGCCAGGGCTGCAGCACCCGGGAAGATAACGTTTATCTTTTCCCCGGTCATAGTATTGCAGCATACCACGGACTTTTCATATGCCAGCCATATCCGTTCGCTGTTTTCGAATACAGAATCATTCACTTTATTGAAACGAATCTCCGTATTTAAGGTGCCGTCCTCCGTTTCGATAAGCTCTCCCCGTTCCAGACAAAACAGCTTAAGCGCATAGTTTTTTTCATCGGAATTCGGCAGGTTTTCCAGAATCTGCGCTGCCTCCAGATCCGTAATCTGCGCCTTTCGCCACAGAAAGAAGGCCCTGTTGATGGCTGCCTGGGTGTGGTCGGGATATGCACGGACCGCCGATTCCAATGCCTGCTTTGCAGCTTCTTCGTTTCTCAGATCGAGCATGCTCAGGGCATAGTTATTGAGATTATCTGCGGAGGCAGCCCGGGAATCCATATCCTGACGCGGATATATGCCGCCGGTCACCGTCCGGTAGATATCCTCCAGATTTTCCAGAACCGATGCAAAGCTGTCTGGTTTTGCCGTAATGCATTCTTTCAGAAGATCCTGCATGCTCTCCGGCAGCGCTGTCCGGCACTGCTTTATATAATCTGCAAAATGTGCCGGTACGTCAGAGCCCTGCTTCCACAGGAGATGACCGGCATACATTTCCAGGACTGTCAGCGCCCAGCTGTAGATGTCCATCCATCGTCCCGGTTCTTCGCCTTTTTGCTGCTCTTCGGGACAATAAGCAGGCGTATAGCCGGAACTGCCCGCGGCACCGGAATCCGTTCCCATATGTGACCAGGCTTTCGCAAGACCAAAGTCTGCTATTTTTGCATTGCCGGCTGCGGACAGCAGCACGTTTCCCGGTTTCACATCCTGGTGGATCAGCCCGTTTCCATGAGCATAAGCAAGACCTCTCGCCGTCTGGATCGCGATGTCCAGAATCCGTTTCTGTATTTCGTCATCGCTGCCTTCATAGATAGCTCCGCTGCAGATAATGTCCTTCAGGCTGCCGCCGTCCATCCATTCCGAGAATATACTGGGTACACCGCCGATCTCACGGACATAGTAACAGGAAACAATGTTCGGATGCAGGCCGAGATTGATCCAGTATTCGCATTCCCGGATAAATTCAGCCTTTCTTCTGTCACTTCCTTCGGAAAAGAATTTCGGATGCGGCCTCTTCATTGCAAGCTCCACATTCCATCCGGTATGGAGCACACACCAGACTTTTCCCATTCCTCCGAAAAACGGATCGGAAACAACCTTATAGATATTGAGAATCAGGCTGCCCGGTTCAATGCGCTCTGTAGTAATTGCGTCATTTCCACGGTCCTTCGCCTCTCTGACAGATGACCAGGTCAGCGACATCTGTTCGTCGAGGCTTCCCTTGCTGAGCGTATTTGTAATACTGATACTGCTGATGGTTTGATCCATTACTGCCTCCTCCTGCCGGTTTCCCTTACAGAATAAGTATATCCGCCTCCAATGGTTCATGAAAAGGGCAAAACGTAATGATTCTGTTACGTTTCGCTTTATACATCAGGATACAGACATA
>CADBRP010000093.1 GCA_902797095.1 uncultured Eubacteriales bacterium
AATAATCGCGGAGGAACTGCGCCGGTCCGGGATACCCGCGACAGTCAGAAGGGAACTGGGCAGGGAAATCGACGGAGCATGCGGGCAGCTCCGCCTCAGGCATCTCAGACAGGAATCGGAGAACGGCGGCTGATTTCATTCCGAAACAGAAAATTTCAGACCTGCAGGGGTGGATTTACGGTTGCCCGTGAAAACCACTTCGTATATAATAAAGTTAATATTAACGACTACAGAGGATTATGAACCGGGAGGGATAAATATGGTAAAAATGCTCATCGGACATAAAGGCAGCGGCAAGACAAACAAGATGCTTCAGCTTGCGAACGAACAGATCGAACACGCGGCAGGAAGCATTATCTTTATCAATAAAAACCACAGGCTTATGTATGAGCTGAGCTACAGGATCCGTGTAATCTGCATGGAGGATTACGAAAATATCACGAATATCGATGAATATATCGGATTCCTTTATGGAATCATCAGCTCCGATCATGATATTGAGATGATCTTTATTGACAGCATACTTAAGCATGCCGATGTATCCATGGGCGATCTCCCCGACTTTATTGAAAGGCTGAAGGTAATTTCCGAGATCTACGGACCGGATTTCGTTGTCAGCATCAGCGCGGAGAAGGAAGAAATGATCGGCGTGGATTTCAGCGGGTGCGAGATCCTGAACTAAGAGCCTCGGATCTGCGGGGCTTCCGGTCCGGCGCGGCCGGATCAAACCTTGAATCAAGAGAAAAAGAGGCGGTGAGAAAACACCGCCTTTGTTTGTGGAAATGAACAGAGCGTATATATTTGTTATCATAACCGCGCTGCTTTTCGGATCGATGGAAGTGGCGTGCAAAATCGGCGGAAACGATCTGGATCCTTTTCAGCTTACCTTTCTGCGGTTCGTCATCGGGGCTCTCGTGCTCCTTCCCTTTGCCGTCAGTGAACTGAAGAAGAGGCATATCCGCCTGACAGCGAAGGACCTTCTGATCCTGGCAGGCGTGGGAACACTGGGCATCCCGTTCAGCATGGTGATGTTCCAGCTTTCGGTAATGTCCTCCAACGCGTCTACTGTCGCGGTGCTGTTCTGCATCAATCCGTTCTTCACGATGCTGTTCGCCTACTGGTTCCTGGGGGAAAGACTCAACAGGAACAAAGTCACAGTAATGCTTCTGGCGCTGGCGGGGATATTCTTTCTCGTCCGGCCATGGGATATTCAGGCTGAAAACAGTGTCCGCGGGATGGGGCTTATGATTCTGGCAGCCTTTTTATTCGGGGCGTATACCGTACTTGGATCGACTGTGGCGCGCAGGATAGGACTGATGGCGCAGACCAGCATCAGTTTTCTTTTCGGCGCCGGCGTGCTGCTGATCGGTATCCTCTGCATGGGCAGGCCTGTGCTTGAGGGAGCGGCAGACAATATCCCGATCCTTTTTTATACCGGAGTCTGCGTTACGGGACTGGGGTATTTCGCGTATTTCAAGGCGATCGACCTGGCTGACGCCTCTACCGGCGCGTTTGCATTTTTCCTTAAGCCCGTGGTGGCGCTGGCGCTTTCGATCCTGCTGCTTCGTGAAAGGATCCTCTGGAATACGATTGCCGGAATCATTCTGATACTCGCGGCGTCGCTGAAAAACATCCTGCATCAGAAAAAGATGAACGCTCAGGCCAGGGCCGAGGCGGAGCGTCTGAATCACATAAGAAGAAAGGAAGAGACGGACGATGATCGACAGTAAAATGATCAGATCTGCCTTTGCGGGAACCGGGCCTGTTCCGGAGAACGGATTCCGGCATTACGCGGTGCTGGTTCCGCTGATAGAGAAGGAGGACGGCCTGCATGTGCTCTACGAAGTGCGCGCAAGGGACCTGGACCGGCAGCCGGGGGAGATCTGTTTCCCCGGAGGCGAGGTTGAAACAGGGGAAACCTATCAGGAATGCGCCCTTCGGGAGACATTTGAAGAAGTTGGCATAAAACCGGATTCTGTAGAGGTGCTCAATGAACTGACGGTCATATACGGGATCGGCAGATTCGCGATGCACTGCTTTCTTGGGATCGTACCGGCGGAAGCATTGGAAACACTGAATCTCAGCAGGGTCGAGGTCGACCGTGTCTTTACGGTGCCGCTGGAAGATCTGATGGAGGCGAAGCCGGAGATCTACCGGGCGAAGCTGACCCAGGAAGGACCGGAGGGTTTCCCGTATGAGAAGGTGACGGGAGGCGAGGATTATCCCTGGGCGGTGACAAGCTCACCGGTCCCGGTCTATGATATTGATGGTTGGGTCATCTGGGGTCTTACAGGACGCGTGACCCGTGTGCTGACGGAGGAAATCCGCAGAAGGGAGGTATTGTGATGAAATTCATGCTTGGTCTATGCCAGATGCCCGGATCGATGGATAAGAGCAAAAGCAGGGCGACAGCCGACCGTTACGTGCGTGAGGCCGCGGAAAAAGGCGCTCAGGTGATCTCCCTTCCCGAGATGTGGAACTGCCCGTATTCCAATGAATATTTCCGGGAATACGCGGAAGCCGCGGACGGGGAGTCCGTCGAATTCATGTCCCGTCTGGCTGAAGAGCTGGGGATCTGGCTGATCGGCGGGACCATACCGGAACTGGATCAGGGAAATGTGTACAATACTTCCTTCAGCTTTGACCCGAAGGGAAATATGATCGGCAGGCACCGGAAGGTGCATCTGTTCGATATTGATGTCGAGGGCGGTATCCGCTTCATGGAATCGGACACGCTCTCCGCAGGAAAAGAGATGACGGTCCTGGATACGGAATTCTGCAGGATCGGCGTCGCGGTCTGCTACGATGTGCGGTTCCCGGAATGGTTCAGGAAGATGGCTCTCGCGGGAGCGGAGCTGATCATCCTGCCGGCGGCTTTCAGCAAAAAGACCGGAGAAGCCCACTGGGATCTG
>CADBRP010000094.1 GCA_902797095.1 uncultured Eubacteriales bacterium
AATGATGTGATGCTGATCAATGTCAACAAAGATCAGCAGACCGGGATGTTCTATCCCTGGCTTCCGGATACAGATGCCGGGGCGTCTCACGCGATGCTGACGACAGTCTATCCGAACGGGCGCAGCGAGGGCGGTGTATATTACGGGAATTTCAAATGCAAAGACAAAAGCGGCGATTTTGAACCTGGAGCGGCGATCAAAATCCTGCCTCCGGCGACCCCGCCTCCGTATGATGATAAAGTCGGATCCGCGCATGTGGGGCAGGGGCAGACCAGACTTATGATCAGTAAGATGCCTGAGATCCCTGAGGGACGGGTGATCACAGGATACCAGGACTCCACGACCGGATCGGATGTCGCGGACGAGAAGGGAAATCTCTTACCGAACGCCTACACAATGGCTCTTATTGATCCCACCGATCCTGATCAGGGCTGGGAGCAGGTTGAGCTGACGGATGAAAACGGGAAATGGGTCAGCAAGCTGACTAACGAGACACTGAGCGTTGCCCTGCTGCCAAACACATATAATATCAGGTTTGACGCCAATGTACCTGCCAACTCGTCCAGCCGGGTCAAGGGCTATACTTCCGGAATGACATTGGCCTTTGACGCCGAGATGCCCGTTAACCTTTCGGACAACGGATACACCCTGCTGGGCTACGTCTTCAAAGGCTGGAACACCAAGGCGGACGGAAGCGGGAAAAGCTATTCCGTTGATCCGGATAATCCGTCAGCGCCGATCAAACTGGACGAACATCTGTCACAGACTCCGTGGGAGGACGCCACACTGTACGCTCAGTGGGAGCCGAGGAAGTACGATCTTAAGTTCGACACCGGACGGAGTGACTTGGGCGGTTCGTTTACGATGTCAGACCTGGTATACGATCAGGAATATGTCGTTCCGGATGTGCCGGCAGACTGGGAAGATGAAAACAATTCTTTTGCCTGCTGGAGGAATATGGAGACGGGCAAGCTCTATCATCCGGGGGACCCCCTTGTCAATCAGGTGGCGTACCTCAGCGATGGCACGATCGGGATCCTGAACAACGGAAAACTGAAGACCTACCTCATCCACGGAGTATGGACCAAGACCGGGACGATCGCTGCTACAGTGACGAAGGACGGGCTGCCGGATCCGGGCCATGAGAACGAGTTCCAGCTTTTCAGTCCGGCCGATCCCAACACAGTGTATACGCCTGCTTTTGCATATGAACAGGGTCACGGGATCTATACCTTCAAACCGTCGACAGATGTGAATGACGAGAATTATCTCCCTGAAGGTCAGTATATTCTGTCGCTTAATGTTGAGACGGCACAGGGCTTTATGCCGGAACCGGCAGAGATCGAATATACACGGGGAAAGACGGCTGCCGTATCGTTTGATTACTATACCATCAGTATCGAAAAGGACCCGGCGGTCCACGAAGAGTCCGATGGCAGCATCTGGAGCTCGAATATCAGCACCGGAGGATTTGCCGCTCCGTTCACGGAGATAATCGCGCCTGACGGAACAGAGCTGTCTCTCCAGACGAATTTCACAGAGAACTGCGGCTATCATTTCGACGGCTATACCGCGGGGGGCGTCATCCCCGGAAGAGGAGGCGGAGGGACAGGCCTGATGGATTTCTCGAAGCCTTCAACGAAGATCACCGTGCGCGGGACCGCGTCTATCATGGCGCACGCGCAGCCCAATGTCTATACAATTCACTTTGACAGCAACAGCGATAAGCAGGTCAAAGGCAAGATGGAAAGCCAGGATATGGTCTATGACCAGCCGCAAAAGCTGTTCGCCAACAGGTTTGAGCTCATCGGAGGCAATTTCATCGGCTGGAACACAGAGGCTGACGGCGGCGGCGCGTGGTACGAAGACGGGCAGACAGTTGAGAACCTGACCGCGAAGGACGGGGGCGAGATCACGCTTTACGCTCAGTGGGATATTCCGGAGTACAGCATCGAATACGATCTGGACGGCGGAGCGCTGCCCAAGGGAAAGCAGAATCCGCAAACGTATGTGGGGACGGATTCCTATAAACTGGTCAACCCCGTAAAGCAGGATTATATATTCCTGGGGTGGGTCGGTACGGACTGCCATGTGCCGAATACTGAAGTCACGATCCCCGCGGGCTCTTCCGGCAACCGGTTCTACAACGCCTGCTGGACGATCAGAAGATACACGGTTACTTTTGTGACGAACGGCGGAAGCGAGGTCGACCAGCAGTCTGTCGCGATCCATCAGAAGGCGGTAAAACCGGAGGATCCCGTCCGGGAGGGATATGTGTTCGGCGGCTGGTATTCTGACAAAGGGCTGACCCGCGCCTTTGATTTCAATCAGGAGATCACCTCGAACAGGACCGTCTACGCGAAGTGGAACAGGCCGGCCAATGCTGTGACCGTGACCTTTGTGACGAATGGCGGCAGCAAGGTCCCCGCTCAGACCGTGGTGAAGGGGAAGACCGCGAAGAAGCCGGCGAATCCGACCCGTTCCGGGTATTCGTTCAAAGGCTGGTACGCGGACAAGGCCCTGAAGAAAGCATTCGACTTCAGCAAGCCGATCACAAAGAATACGACCATCTACGCGAAATGGGCGAAGAAGAGCATCGGTCCGTCGCCGAAACCCGTTCCTGAAAAAACAGTGCCGGTGCTGATGGCTAAAGGCGCGCCTTCCGGGAAGAAGGCGGTGAAGGCAACCTGGACAGAGGTCCCCGGCGCCTCGAAGTATCTGGTCTACGCCGGACGGTGCGGCAAGAGGCTGACGCGCGTAGCGGTGACCGCCAAGACCAGCTTCAAGGTGAAGAAGATCAAAGGCAGCAAGCTGCACAGGCACACGCCGTATCTTTTCGCGGTGGCCGCGGTGGACAAG
>CADBRP010000095.1 GCA_902797095.1 uncultured Eubacteriales bacterium
ATATGCTGACGCTGATGAACGTCCTGGCCCAGGGGATGATGTCAGACGCGGCAATCTATTATGATTATTCGCTGGCCACAGCGGATAAGGAATTCTTTACCTACGGGGGTGTGGAGTATTCCTATACCCTGAGCGATTCGGATCCCCGGAAGTACCGCCGTTCCTTTACGCCGAAAGTTACCGGCAGGACAAATAAACGGGCGGATTATGTCAAACGCGTTTTCGCGAAAGCCGGGAATCCGACAGATACGGTTACAGTCGGGCAGTTTATGGAAAGTCTGTGGAGCAAGCTGTTTATCCGCCCGGAACGCGGTTTCCTCCGCTCCACGGAAGGCGTGTACAAGCTGGACAGCAGTCGCCTCCGGGTGATCAGGCCGGATAAATGGTATATCTGCCCTCGGTGCAGGCGGATCACGCCGTTCAGCCTGATGGGTGTATGTCCGTCCTATCAGTGCGCGGGTGAATTGAAGGAAATTGATATTCGGGAACAGAACCGGGACAACCATTATTACAACCTGTATAACACGCTGGATATCCGCAGCCTGCGGGTGGTTGAGCATACCGCGCAGCTCAGCAAGGAGATCGCTTACGATTACCAGAAAAAGTTCAAGCAGAAAGAGATCGATGTATTGAGCTGTTCTACGACCTTTGAGATGGGCGTGGACGTTGGTACGCTGGAAACGGTGTTCATGCGGAACATGCCGCCGAGTCCCGCGAACTATGCCCAGCGCGCGGGCCGGGCCGGCCGGAGCAGGCTGGCATCCGCGTTCGCGCTGACTTTCTGCAACAAGCGCAGCCACGATTTTGACTATTTCAGGCGGCCGGTGAAGATGATCCGCGGCAGGATCGACCCGCCGAAGTTTGAGATGGACAACGATAAGATCGCGATCCGTCATGTATTCGCTTCCGCGCTGGCGTTCTTCTGGAGAGAGCATGAAGAGTTCTTTGACAACGCGGCCAAAATGGTGGAAGAACAGGACGGACGGCAGATCGGCTTTGAAGCCTTTAAGGATTATCTGAACAGCAAACCGGAACATCTGAAACAGTTTATCAAACGGTTCCTGCCGGGAGATCTGAGCAAAAAGTTCAGGGTGGATGAATTCGGCTGGGTGGACATGCTGCTGAAGGAATCGGAGAATGACACCGGCGTTCTGGCCCGCGCGCTGAAGGAATACAACTATGAGGTCGGTGTTCTGAGGGAAGCGTATGAAAAGGCTGTCGCAGAAAAGAAATATACGGACCGCTTCCTGAGACAGATCAAGGTTTATCAGAAAGAGGAGATCCTGTCGTTCCTGAGCCGGAAGAATGTTATGCCGAAATACGGCTTCCCTGTGGATACGGTGGAACTGCATTTGTCCGGCCATCAGGAGAAAGCGAAAGCGGGGCTGCAGCTTTCCCGCGATCTGAGCATCGCGATCTCAGAATATGCGCCGGGATCCCAGGTCGTCGCCAACGGCGATCTGATTACCAGCCGGTATATCCGCATGGTGCCGGGGATGACCTGGAAACAGTATCTGTATAACAGTTGCAAATGCGGTACGCTGAACATTGAGCCGTACGCGGATCAGGAAGATACGAAAGACCGGCTGAAGAAATGCCATCAGTGTGAGGAGAAACTGGATCAGCGGAAGAGTGAAGTGTTCCTGGTTCCGTCATTCGGATTTGAGGCGGACAGCACCGTCCGCAAACCGGGCCTGAAGAAACCGGAGCGGACATTCAGCAGTGAGATCTCATATATCGGTTATATGAACAACCGCAAAGCGGACCGGTTCGATCTGAGAGGCTCCACGATCGAAGTGGTTATGGGCCGGAACGATGAGATGGCTGTTCTGAACAAATCAAACTTCTTTGTCTGCATGGCCTGCGGATATACGGATCTGGACAAGAAGTGCTTCCTGAATGTCAAGAAAAAGACGCATGACCGGCCGACAGGCAGACGGTGCGTAAGCGATACGCTGCAAAGGAGATCCATCGGTTATCGTTTTGAAACGGACGTATATCAGCTTCGGTTTATCAACCCGGAGATCAATGATAAGGATGAGGCGCTGTCTCTGCTGTATGGCATCATGCGCGGCATCTGCAGCCAGCTGAACATTGAGCAGGACGATATCTCCGGCTGCGTCCAGTATTTCAGAAACGAAGATACAGGCCACGGCTGTTACGCGCTGATCTATTATGACAGAACGCCGGGCGGAGCGGGACACGTGAAACGGCTGTCCGACCCGAACATGCTGAAGGCGGCTTTGATCGAAACGCTGACGCTGATGAGGCAGTGCGACTGCGGCGGCGCGGAGATGGACACCTCCTGCTACAGCTGCCTGCGAACCTATTACAACCAGAAACATCATGACCAGCTGAAGCGCGGATATGTCGTGAGGTTCCTGGAGAAGATCCTTGGGAAGAATGCGGTAAGAACGGACAGGACAGATTCGGACAAAACAGAAACCGAACCGGAGATTGTTATCAAACCGGCGGAGAAAACTGCAAAAAGGCCGGAAAACCTGAAACTGTCTGTCATTCAGGAAGGAATGAACCTGAATTCACAGTCCTGGGAGGATATCTGGAACTATATGATGGACGAGGATCCGGAACCGGGGGAGGAAGAGTTCTATCAATACCTTCTGGATCACGCGGACGAACTGGCGGAAGCAGAGAAACCGTACAAGGGTGATAATCAGCTGAAAGACAAACGGCAGGCGGACTCGCAAGTGATCAGCTGCAATATGATGTGGAAACAAAAACGGATCCTGCTTTTTACCAGTGAGTATGAAGATGATTACGAACTGTCCGGCCTCGCCGACTGGAACCGCGTTTCCGCGATGGAAGGCGAAGCCGGAGCCCGAAAACTGATTGATATGCTGAAGGAGTGACAAAGATATGGCATACATGATTCCTGAAAAACCGCGGGAGTATGATCCCAAAAGCAAAGAAGGACAAATGTTCCATGCGCTGGAAAACCTGCCCAGGGAATATTATGTGGCTCATTCTCTGAAAATGGCCAATGTGGTCAATAATGCGCTGATCTCCCGGGAAGCTGACTTTGTTGTTTTTCACCCGGATAAGGGACTGCTGGTGCTGGAATGCAAAGGCGGATTTCCAAAGTATGACGGTCAGTGGAAATTCGGGAACGGGGAAATCATGCCGCATGGAGGCCCGTACAGACAGGCTGAGACCGGCATGCGTGAGATTGAGAAAGCAATCCGGAACACAAACTGC
>CADBRP010000096.1 GCA_902797095.1 uncultured Eubacteriales bacterium
GCAGAGGGCGATGCAGACCGCGAGGATCATTGCCGGAGAAGACGTGCCGATGTTCACTGACGAGCGGCTGATCGAAATGGATTACGGGCCGTTTGAGGGGGTTGATCTGACAGCGCCGCCCCAGGAGATCATCACGTTTTTCAGCGATTTTGTGCACAATCCGGCGCCGGAAGGGATGGAGCAGCTGACTTCTGTGGTCAGCCGGCTCGGCTCGTTTTTGGAGGAGATGGCCGCGGCTGAATGGGCCGTGGATATGGCGGGCACGGAGCAGGCCGCGGCGGATGTGCCAAGCACGGAGCAGGCGCCGGAGATGGCGGGCACGGAGCAGGCGCCGGAGGAAGGAACGGATGAGCAGGCCGCGGAACCGATCGGGGGAAACATTCTGATTTCCACGCATGCCATCGCGATGAAGGGGGCGCTGGAGTACCTGACGCCTGACGCGAATGGATTCTACTGGTCGAAGCATATAAAAAACTGCGCGGTCTACGCGGCGGAGTTCAGGGACGGCGTGTACGGGATCCCGGAAGAAGTTTTTTAGTTTGTTTTAAGGTGTTTCCGGCCGGCGATATTGGCCAATTCCCGGCTTCAGCATCATTCCAAAATTTTCTCAGATTGCTGTTCGTTTGGAAGAGGGCTTCCAGAATTGCTTTTGTTTCTCGATTTCCTGGAAGCATGTTTCCAGGATCGTTTGGAAATACGATTATCTTGGAAAGGAAATCAACGGATATCCTGCTTTTTTGATCAAAAGCCGGTAAAAAGTCCGGGAAAAGACAAACAATTGAAAGGCACCTGCCTGTACGCTTCCAAGATATCTTCCTGAAAGTACATTCCTGGAAGCAGCCTTCCAAAAAAGACCCGTCTCACAAGTTTTTTGGAAGCACAGCCGGCACTTCATGCAGACACATCATTTCCTGTCATCAGCATAAGCAAAAGCAGGACAGCAGCGCGAATACAGCGCAGGCACTCAACCTGCTCAATACCCCAGCCTTTGGAGCCGTCGGGCCTTGTTTCCAGCCGGCGATATTGGAGTTTGAATAATCTTTTTGGAATAATTCCTCAAGCAGGTCTCTTTTTCCAAATTAGACCTCTGAGCGCTTGCCATCAAAGGCCGTGCAGAGGGCGTTTCTTGGACTTTTAAAATAAACACATATATTATCCAATTTTTAGCGGGCGAATCTTGGAATTTTCAGCGGCTTCATGGAATAATCCAAAATCTGAACGAAAAAGGCTTTCTGAAAGGCCTTCAAGGGATACTGTTTTGGAATCTGCAGCTCTTCAGAACAAATAATCCTATGTTTCCAGAGGAGCGCCAAAGTCCGCGGACCTGTCATAAGGAAAATCAAAAGCCGGGCAAAGCCGGCCGTAAAGCCAGGCAGAGCCAACTGCCAAACCAACCGCGGCAGCAATCACAAACCAACAGCCAAACAACCAAAAAATGAAACAGGCGGCCTTCCGGGCCGTCTGTTTCCAGTCATCATTATCATTTGCCTTTTAGTAGGAGGTTATCCTCGGAAATGATTCTCTCTGAAATGAGCCGGGTGTGTTTGGGGAATGAGAAGAAGAAGTGTTTTTTTATGGGTGTGGTGTTTTGGCTCATCTCGTATTCATTTCCTCAGCAAGAGGCTTTCTCCCTTGCTGTGATCATATAATAACAGCGGAATATGCTGATTTCGGGTCGTAATTGTGAAGGTTTGTTGAAGATGATTTCTTTTTCCTGTAGAATCAGAGAAGATAATGGAGGAGAAAACATGGCGAAAATACTGATTCTGACAACGGGAGGGACCATCGCCTCTGTGCAGTCGCCGGACGGGCTGATCCCGTCAATGACCAGCGAGGAACTGATGTCGTTCATGCCGGCTGTCTGCGGGGATATCGATCTCGACATCCTGCCTTTGTTTCATATTGACAGCACTGACATGCAGCCGGAGCACTGGATGAAAATCCTCCGCGCGGTCAGGGACAATTATGAAAAGTATGATGGTTTCGTGATCTGCCACGGGACAGACACGATGGCGTATACCGCCGCGGTCCTTTCCTATCTGATCCGGGATCCGGACAAACCAATCGTTCTGACCGGAGCGCAGAAGCCCATCGGATTTGAGATCACGGACGCCAAATCGAATCTCAGCGACAGCATTCTTTACGCGGCGGACCCAATGTCCCGCGGCGTGCAGATCGTGTTCGCGGGGAAGGTCATCGCCGGAACCCGCGCGCGGAAGGTAAGGTCCATGAGTTATGCTGCCTTTGCGAGCATCAACCTTCCGGAGATCGCGCAGATCAACAGCGGACACATCATACGCTACCTCACGGACAGCGCGTTCTGCGGAAAACGCGGGGCCGCGGGGGGAAAGGATCCTGCGCGGTTCTGCGAGACCCTCGACCCGAAGGTGTTTCTGATGAAGCTGACGCCGGGGCAGATGCCGGAACTGATCCCGGAGATATTCCGGCTCTATGACGCCGTGCTGATCGAAAGCTTCGGCGCCGGCGGCATCCCTGACAGCCTTCAGAAGACGCTGTTCGCGGAGATGAAAAAATACCGGCCGGAGGAAAAGGTGATCGCCGTTGCCACGCAGGTGACATATGAAGGAAGCCGGCTGGAGACCTATGAGGTCGGGCGGCGGATCGCGGATTCCTTCCAGATCCTCGAGGCGAAGGACATGACGCTGGAGGCCGCGATGGCGAAGCTGATGTGGATCCTGGGAGAAAAGGGACGCTCCTGGGAGGAGATCCGGGAGATGTTCTATACGCCGGTGGCCAGAGACATTCTGACAGGCGAGCAGGACTGAGAAGATGAGACATATATTTATCGTGAATCCCGCCGCCGGACAGGGGAAGCTCTCCGGTCTGGACGCAGAGATCTCAGCGGCTTGCGAGGCCGCGGGGGCGGAGTATGAGATCTACAGGACGAAGGCGGCCGGAGACGGCGCCGCTTTTGTGCGGGAATACTGCCTTCGGGAAGAGAACCGGGACGGGGCGCGGGAACCGCTCCGTTTTTACGCCTGCGGCGGCGACGGGACGCTGCACGAGGTGGCGGGCGGCGCGGCGGGTCATCCCTTTGCCGAGGTCGCCTGCGTGCCTGCCGGAACAGGAAATGATTTCATCCGCAACTTTCCCGGAAGGGATTTCAGGGATCTTTCCGCGCAGATCTCCGGCAGCGCCGTTCCCTGCGATCTGATCCGCTATGAGGAAGAACGCGTCGGGCCGGCCGGAAGAGGCGGCGGGAAGATCAGCGGTTACTGCGTCAATATGTTCAACATCGGCTTCGACTGCAATGTGGTGGACATGACCGCAAGGATGAAGCAGGTGCCTCTGGTCTCCGGGACCTTCGCGTATCTGTGGAGCATCGCGGCGATGCTGATCCGCAAAGAAGGCGCGGACATTACCATCGAGTATGAGGACGGATCCCGGCACGAGGGGAAGCTTCTCCTGGCTTCCGTTGCCAACGGCGCTTTCTGCGGCGGCGGGATCAAAGGGCTGCCCCGGGCGGCGACCGATGACGGGAAGATGGACATCAGCGTGGTGCGCGATGTCCCCCGGCGGGTGTTCGTCCGGCTTTTCCCTAAATATATGAAGGGGACGCATCTGTCCGAACCGCGTCTCGCGGACGTGATCCGGTACACGAAAGAGGAAAAACTGGTAATATCGCCTAATGGCGATACGATGAAGCTGTGCGTCGACGGAGAGATCATCAGGACCGGCCCGATACGCTTTAAGATCTGTCCCGCGGCGTTTCGCTTTGTTTTACCGGATTAGGGCTTTCAGGGCGGTAGGATTTCTGATATAATGAGCGGACTGGTGTCCGGGACTGACTTGCCGGGGACCATATCCATGAAAAAGCAGAAGAAAGGAAAAGGCAGTTATGCTGGAACTGAAGAATATCACATTCTCGGTCACCGAAGATGGTGAGAAAAAAGAGATCATCCGGGGCATCGATCTGGTCATTCCTGATGAAAGGCTGGTCGTGATCACCGGTCCGAACGGGGGCGGCAAATCCACGCTGGCCAGACTGATTGCCGGTATCGAAAAACCGACATCGGGACAGATCTTCCTGAACGGAGAGGATATTACGGAAAAGAGCATCACCGAAAGAGCGAAGATGGGGATCGGATTCGCGTTCCAGCAGCCGGTCCGCTTCAAGGGGATCCAGGTACTGGATCTGATCCGTCTGGCAACGGGAAAGCATCTCTCCGTAGGAGACGCATGCGAGTATCTGTCGGCGGTGGGGCTCTGCGCGAAGGACTACATCGACCGCGAGGTGAACGCTTCCCTGTCCGGAGGAGAACTGAAGCGGATCGAGATCGCGACGGTCCTCGCGAAGGCTTCCGTTCTCTCTGTGTTTGATGAGCCGGAAGCGGGCATCGACCTCTGGAGCTTCCAGAACCTGATCCAGGTGTTCGAAGGAATGAGGAGGGAGATCAAAGGCAGTTCGATCCTGGTCATCTCTCATCAGGAAAGGATCCTGAACATCGCGGACGAGATCATCGTCCTGAAGGACGGCGAGCTTGTCGCGCACGGCACGCGTGATGAAGTCATGCCGCAGCTGGCAGGGGATACGGAATCCATGGCCGGATGCTGCCGGATCAGTGAGCTGAGCGGGCTCGCGGAGCTGAAGGGACTTGCGGACCGGAAAGGAGAGGACTTCAAATGCTGAAACTGACAGACGAACAGATCCGTCTCCTGGAGGAAATCGCGGATCTGCATCATACGCCGGAAGGCGCTTATAATATCAGGGCGAACGGACAGGCCGCCGGCCGGGTCTCCACAGAAAACATCGAGATCACGCCGAAGGAAGACGTGTCTGGTATCAACATCCGGATCAAGCCTGGCACAAAGAATGAAGACGTTTACATCCCTGTCGTCATTTCCGAAAGCGGAATGAGCGAGGTCGTCTACAATGATTTTTATGTCGGCGACGGGTCTGATGTTACCATCATCGCCGGCTGCGGCATCGACAACTGCGGCGCTCATGATTCCGAGCACGACGGCATTCACAGATTCTTTGTAGGCAAAGGCGCCAGCGTCCGCTATGTGGAAAAGCATTACGGCTCCGGCACCGGCACCGGCAAACGCATTCTGAATCCTGTGACGGAAGTTTACATGGAAGAAGACAGCTCCATGGAAATGGAGATGGTTCAGATCAAAGGCGTGGATGATACAGAGCGCGGCACCGTCGCGACGCTTGCCGCCGGCGCGAAGCTCATCGTCCGCGAGCGCCTGATGACACACGACAACCAGCGCGCGATCAGCACATACGATGTCAAGCTGAACGGAGACGGCTCCAGCGCGGATGTGGTATCCAGATCCGTTGCCAGGGACACCTCCTACCAGAAGTTCGACGCCAAGCTGGCAGGCAACGCCGCCTGCTCCGGCCACACCGAATGTGATTCCATCATCATGGATCAGGGAACGATCCTTGCAGTCCCGGGCCTTGAGGCCAACAGCGTGGACGCCGCCCTGGTGCACGAAGCCGCCATCGGCAAGATCGCCGGCGATCAGCTCATGAAGCTGATGACCCTGGGCCTGACAGAGCAGGAAGCTGAAGAAGAGATCATCAACGGATTCCTGAAGTAGAGGCTTTTGGCGTTCGGCTGTTGGCAGGCTGGCTGTTGGTGGCTGTTGTTGGGTCGGCTGTTGGCAGGCCATTGCAGGCATTCGAAGCGCAGACCTTGGACTTTCGAGGACATCCTTTTGCAGATTCCAATTTTGCTGTTTCCAAAGGCAGGAAAGAAGGCTTTTTTTCTTCAAAAGTTGGATTATTTGAAATGAGCGATTTTTATTCCAACTTTTGACTGCGCTTTGTTGGATTATTTTAAGCCAATTGTAAATAATCCAAGAACCAGCCTTTCCAGCGCCTGAAAACAGATGCCCCCGAAGCATAAAGTTGGAAAAAACGCGAAAGAGTTGCGATTTTCCAATTAATCAGTTATACTTTCATATGTTCACAACTGCCGGCGCTTTGCCGGCAGTAAAATAAGGAGACGTATCGAAGTGGTCATAACGAGCCGCACTCGAAATGCGGTTGTCCGCAAGGGCACGTGGGTTCGAATCCCACCGTCTCCGC
>CADBRP010000097.1 GCA_902797095.1 uncultured Eubacteriales bacterium
GGATCGCGCCGGCCCGCATGCAGGTCCTTGCTGCCGCCCGGTTGGCGAAGGCGAGGATCTCCTGAAGCTCTGTTTCTGAAAGGCTCTTTAACACCGGCCCCTGACCATTCGCGGATTCTGTCAGGCGCGAAAGCACCGCGCCCAGGAATGTGTCTCCTGCTCCATTCGTGTCACAAGCCGTTACCGGCACCGAGCCGACGCTTCCGCAGCATTCCCCGAACCGGTAGAATACGCCCCGGCTTCCCATGGTCACCAGCACGAGCGGGCAGCCGTACCGCGCCAGCGCCAGACTGCCGCGGACGGGATCCTCCTCCCCCGTCAGAAGCGGGAGCTCCTCATCGGATACCTTCAGGATATCCACCTGATCCAGCGGAGCCTTCATCCAGGACACCGCGGTCTCTTCATCCGGCCACAGAGCGGGCCTGTAATTCGGGTCATAGCTGATCAGAACGCCCCTTTTCCGCGCTTCCCGCACTGCCGACAGGGCCGCTTCCCTGGACGGGGAGGATGTCAGGCTCAGCGATCCGAAATGCAGGATCTCAGGAAGCGGTTCCTCCCGGAGGAACTGCAGCGCCTCATCTTCTGTGAGCAGTGTGTCAGCCCCGGGATCTCTGTAAAAAGAAAATGACCGTTCTCCCTGCTCTGACACGGAAACGACCGCCAGTGTCGTAGGGCATTCTTCCGTTTCGAACAGATACCGGGTCAGGACCTTCTCCTCCTCAAGGACCTTTTTCAGGCGCTTTCCGAATTCGTCCCGGCCTGTCTTTCCGATAAAACCTGTCTTCGCGCCGAGGCGGGAAGCCGCCACCGCCACATTGGCCGGCGCGCCGCCCGGAAATGCCGCGAAGTGCGGAGTCCCTCCTTCTCCGGATCCGACCTGCGTCAGATCGATCAGGACCTCTCCCAATGTCATGATCTCTGTCATTTTATATTCCTCCGGACTTTATCATATCATATTACGACTTCAAAAACACAGTGATCGTACGCATTGATGACCGTCGTTCCGTTCCACTGTGTCCTCTGCGGGATGTGAATCCCGTAATTTTTGTGTATATGTCCGTGTACCAGATATCCGGGCCGGTACCGTTCTAGCAGCCGCCGGAATGTTTCAAAGCCCCTGTGGGTCAGGGAATCAAAATCATTGATCCCCCTTGCCGGAGCGTGGGTCATCAGGATATCGATCCCGCCGCGGCGCAGGATCGCGGGCGCAAGCCGCAGGGCCCTGCGCCTCATCTGTTCCTCGGTGTACATATTGCCGCCCTCCCGGTACCGGTAGGATCCTCCGAGCCCCGCGATCCGCAGGCCCTGATACACATACACCCTGTCCTCCACACAGATGCATCCGCCCGGCGGATCTTCCTCCAGCGGATCATCGTGGTTGCCGCGGATATACAGCACCGGGCAGGGCGCCATCGTGGTCAGGAATTCCAGATATACCCTGCTGAGATCACCGCACGCCAGGATCAGATCCAGGCCTTCCAGCCTGCCCGGCTCATAATCTTCATAATAATATCTCGACTCATCATCCGCCACCGCGAGGATGCGGAACGTCTTCGCGGCCTTCTTCCGGACGCCGGCCTTCCCGCGGACGACGCGCAGCGCCCGCGCCTTCCGCCCGTGCCCGATCCCTCCGCGGATCGTTCTGATCCTGTACATGGAGGATCTCACCAGGCGCCTGATCTCTTCCGGGGAGCACCCCGTCATACGCCCGTATTCGTTCAGTTCAAGAAACGAAAGCATCGCGTCGCAGACTTCCGGAAGCTGCCCTCTCCCTCCGCAGCGCGTATACGCATTATAAAAATCGGAGTAGAACAGTTCAAAAGTTTTCCGTTCTTCCTCCGTCCATGCCTTCCCCGGGTCCCTGCCCAGCAAAGACTGCAGCCGGTCATAAGAATCCGCCTCCGAAAACTCCACCGTCCGGAGCCGGCTGCTCTCATAAAACCGCAGAAAAGCCGCATATGCCTCCGCTTCTTCGGACAGGTCAGATCCGTCATCCGGATCTGTGACCCGGATGACCTCGGCTTCGATGCTGTCAGCTCCGAAGTACTTCAGAACACTGACCCTCTTATTGCCTTCCTCTACATAGAACCGGTTCCTGTATTCGTACAGTCTGACCGGCTCCCGGATCCCCTCCTGCAGATGGTCGCCGCACAGGGTGATCCACTTGGCGGCGAATTCCGAAGAAGGGTCCAGAAGGGGCATGAAATTCCTCGCAAAGGCGTTGATCCGCCCCTTCTGTTTCGTTCCTATCACCAGCGCCAGCGGAACCTGCTCCCGCCCGGATCCGGACGCGGCCGCAAGCCGCGCCCCCGGGACGATCCCGTCCAGATGAGGCGGATAGGGAGACTCTCCCGCTGACACCGCTTTTCTGTATTCCTTTACAGCCAGCTTTTTCGCTTCTGTGTAATCGATCGCTGTCATGAAAGAATTATTCGCTGTACAGCAGATTCTTTTCTGTTTCCTTGTCGAACAGATGGATCTTGTCCATATCCAGCGCGAAGAC
>CADBRP010000098.1 GCA_902797095.1 uncultured Eubacteriales bacterium
CGATGCCGTAAGCCTCTCCCAGCGTTTCTTCGACGGCATGGGCAAACAGCCCGTTTGTATCCCTGAATGTCTCCCCGTAAAGTTCCCTGAAGCGCTCCCCTGCCTTTGCGTCAAGACTCGTAAGGGCGTCCACATCCCCGTACGCCAGAAAGACGCTGCCCTTGCCGCGGTCCTGCCCGTCCACTTCAAAATAGGAGAGCACCTGCTCGAAAGGCAGCTCAAAGGGATAACCGATATCATGGAAAAGCGACGAAAGCCCCCAGTACTCAAGAAAAGCATGGGCGGCCTTCCGTTCATCCTCCAGGCCGTAGAACGCCCCGAAGGCCTCTCTGAACGCCGGATTCGTCTCGTATACAGCAAGCCCCAGCGCGAACACATACACTGAGTGGGAGTAGTGGTCCCGGTGCTTCATCAGGAGGGAACTGCCGTTTTCCTCGAATTCCGAAAGCAGCTCCACCATCTTCTTGGACTTGCCGTAGTGTCCGAAGAACATCTCCAGGTAGCAGTAATAGATATTATAAGCATCCTCAGCCGAGCCGGAGTCGATGAAGGTCTCCAGCTCCCGCTGCAGGCACAGACGGTTCAGATCCATCTGCATGTTGAAGGGGATCTGTCCGGGAAGCACGCTGGTTCCGCTGCAGCCGACAGGATCCTCCGACTCCTTCTCCGGGTCAAAACACAGCCCCTCGCAGCGTTCATGGAGAAACCGCAGCGCGGCGCTCTTCATATCGGTTCCGGTTCCTTCCCCGCCCGCGTACATCTCCGGCTGCTCCGGTCCGACGTCCCTGCCGAACCGCTCCTCGTTGATCTGCTGCATCCTGCGCAGCGCTGTATATCCCATGATAATCCTCCTGTATCATCATCCGGCCTGTTTTTGATGTGTCAGAATCAGATGCGTCTGGATGTCTTTCTCCATATCCCCTGCCTTTCGGCGGCGGAAATGAGATCCTCCCGGAAATCCGGATGCGCCAGAGATATCAGCATCTCGGCGCGTTCCCAGGTAGTGCGTCCCGCCAGATTCGCCTTGCCGTATTCCGTGACGACGAAATAGCCCTGGCTTCTGGGGTCAGTCACGATATCTCCCTGGAAGTTGGGTTTGATGTTGCTGCTGCGCACCCCGTTTTTATCTACAAAAGAGGACTTCAGGCAGATGAACGCCTTGCCGCCGCGGCTCATTGCCGCGCCGGTCAGATAGTCCAGCTGTCCCCCCGTCCCGCTGATCTGCCTCAGCCCGGTGCTCTCGGCGCCGATCTGGCCGTACAGATCCACAGCAATGCAGCTGTTGATGGAAATCATATTGTCGATCTGGGCTATTACTGACGGCGCGTTGACATACTCCAGCGGAGCGATCGCGACGCCCGGGTTTTCCCTGACCCAGTCGTACAGGCGGTCTGTTCCGAACGCGATGCCCGTCAGCCCTTTTCCGCGGGAGACGGTCTTCTTCGCGTTGGTCAGCTTGCCGGCTTCATAAAGATCCACATAAGCGTCTGAGCAGAGCTCGGTGTGCATTCCGAGATCCTTCAGGTCCGAGTCCGCCATCATTCTTCCGATCACGCCCGGCATGGACCCGATCCCCATCTGGATCGTGGCCCCGGAACGGATCTCCGGCAGGATATGCTCTGTGATCTTAAGATCTTCGGGAGAAGGCTCCGCGGGAGGAAACTGCATCAGCCTCGGATGCTCTCCCTCCACGACGCAGTCCACCTCGCTGATATGGACCGCTTCGTCAAATCCTCCGTAGATCTTCGGCAGATGCTCATTGATCTCCAGGATGACGTAATCCGCCTTGTCCAGGATCCCCTTCGCGACGCCTGTGGAACAGGACAGATTGAAATACCCGTGTTCATCCATCGGGGTCGTGCACATCATCGCCACATTGACCGTCAGGAAATGGCGGTAATACGGCACCACATCCCTGAATACCATCGGGATGTAATTGCACAGGCCCCTGTCGCACAGGTTTCTCTCATAATCCGAGCAGTGCCAGGTGTTGTACATGAAATGCTCTCTGGAAGGATCGCATTCAGCCGCCCTGATCTCGTCAAAAATCAGGTTGCCCCTGATCTTTACGTCCCACAGCTCATCTCTGCGTTCCGCAAGCGCCTGATCCAGCAGCCTGGGAAATCCCAGCGATGTGCCGTAGTCCACCCAGTCGCCGTTCTTCACGACCTTCACCGCCTGCTCCGGCGTCTTCAGCTTGTTCCTGTACTCCTGATAAAAACTCTTTCCCATTATTCTTCTTCGATCGTTACCTTCTTCATCCTCTGCGGCACGTCAGGCTTATCCATGGCGTTTCTCGGCTGATTTACGATGGAGTCCGCCGCTTCCATGCCCTCAGTGATCTTTCCGAAGGCAGCGTACTGCCCGTCCAGATGCGGAGCGTTCTCCACCATGATAAAGAACTGGGATCCGGCGGAATTGGGGTTCATGGCGCGCGCCATGGAGAGAACTCCTCTCTCGTGCTTCAGATCGTTCTTTACGCCGTTCATGGCGAACTCGCCCTTGATGGTCCAGCCCGGACCGCCCATGCCGGTTCCGTCAGGACATCCGCCCTGGATCATAAAACCGGGAATGACACGGTGAAAGATCAGTCCGTCATAAAAACCGGCGTTGACCAGCTTTTCAAAGTTTTCTACTGTGATCGGCGCGATCTCGGGATACAGTTCCCCTCTCATCACATCGCCGTTTTCCATTTCGATTCTTACATACTTCATTGAAATACTCCTCTCTTTTTATCCGCAATTCCGGCTGTCCCGGAATCAGTCCCTCATCCGGAAAGCGTTGTACTGCAGCTGCCCGTTCTCAAGCAGATGCCAGAATTCATCCTTGAGATATTCAGGATACAGCACTTCCAGCTCCGCGACTTCCTTTCTGGGCATGAATACCGCTTCCCGCAGCACCTGCTTTTCCTCGGGAAGCTCCGGATCTGTTCCCAGAACCGGCTCCTGCTCCGGATTCACCGGATGCCCGAAAAAGAAATTCACGAACCGCTGGCCCCGTTCCGACACTTCCTCCACATGCCAGAGCAGCCTGTCGACCTCGATATCCAGGCCTGTCTCCTCAAGGACCTCCCGGACCGCGGCCTGCGCGGCGCTCTCATTCTCTTCGATGCCGCCGCCCGGCACCATCCAGATATCTTTATCCCCGTGCCTCTGACGCACGAGAAGCATATTCTTGTTTTCGTCCAGTATGATGACGCGTACTCCGCCTTTCCACATATTCCTGCTCCTGTTTAACGCATCCTTCAACAACTCACAGCCCTTCCCGGGGCTTTACAGCAGCCCTGCCGAACCGAGCGCCGCCCCGGCCGCCGCCATGATCAGCATGACCCGGATCGGTTTTACTTTCAGAACAGCCATCAGAACCACAGAGGCCGCCATTATCGCGACAGCCGTCAGGTCATAATACTCCAGCCCGCCTGTAAACAGCTCTGCTGAGATAAGCGGCCCTCTGACCAGGACCCCTTCGCTGAGAAACAGCACAGCGCTTCCGATCAGGCCGATCGTGACCGGCCGGATCCCCGAAAACGCGCCTTCCACATATCTGCTGTCCCTGAACTTCTCCAGAAAACGGACAACGATCAGGGTGATCAGAAACGAGGGAAGGACTACGCCGACAGTGGCTGAAGCGGCTCCCGGGATCCCCGCGGTCAGAATTCCCACATAAGTCGCGGCGTTTACCGCGATGGCTCCCGGCGTGACCTGCGACAGCGCCAGCAGGTCAGAGAACTCCTCCGGGGGCATAAACCCGAATTCCTGCACGGTCTGATAGATCAGGGGCAGCATCGCGAGCCCGCCTCCGAAGCTGAACAGCCCCGTTCGGAAAAACGCGGCGAAAAGAAGCAGGCATTTCATTTCGAAGCCCCCTTTCCGCCGCCCCGGCGCTCTCCCGCGATCACCGTATAGATGATCCCGAGAACCGCGGCGCCCAGAATGACCCACACCACATTGACGCCGAAGACGCCCGCGGCCAGAAGCGCCGCGGCCATCATGACCCATTCGAACGGGCTCTTCAGAATCTGCTTTCCCAGGCGGAAGGCTGTTACCAGGATCAGCCCGCATACCGCGGCCTTGACGCCGGTGAACGCTCCCTGCACCGCTTTCATCTCTCCGATCTGATCCAGTACCAGCACCGCCAGACAGATGATCACAAATGACGGTATCACAACTCCGACCGCAGCGCATACGGCGCCTCTGACCCCGCGTACCCTGCGTCCGATAAAGGTCGCCATGTTGATCGCCAGAACGCCCGGAAGCGACTGGCTCACCGCGATGCAGTCAATGACCTCTTCCTGGGAGAGCATTTTGTACTCCTCCGCGAAGAGCTGCTGCATCTGCGGGACCATGGCCATTCCCCCGCCTATGGTGAACAGGCCCAGCTTCAGGAAAACCAGAAACAGCGCCGGAAGGGAAACCTGTTTTGCGCTTTCGTCATTTCTCGACATAAAATACGGACCGTTCCTGTTATACCGCGGGTCCGCGGCCCTCAAGCCGCACGATCTCCTCCGCCTTCGCAATACCCTCCGCGATGGTCAGATCCTCACGGTCAGCCTCGCGGCGGAGCTTGAATTCGATCATTCCGTCCTTCGCGCCTCTGCCTACCGTGATCCGGATCGGAATGCCGATCAGATCCGCGTCCTTGAACTTGACGCCCGGACGTTCCTTACGGTCATCGAGAATGACCTCCACGCCGGCTCCCGTCAGCTCATCATATATCTGCTCAGCCACAGCGGCCTGAACCTCGTCATCCGGCTTCATCACCGTGATGATCACATGATACGGCGCGACCGCCACCGGCCAGATGATGCCGTTTTCATCATGATGTTGCTCTACGACAGCTGCCATCGTTCTGGAAACTCCGATTCCGTAGCAGCCCATGACGATGGGATGATCCTGCATGTTCTCATCCTTGTAGCGTGCCCCCATGGCCTCGCTGTACTTGGTTCCCAGCTTGAAGACCTGGCCGACCTCGATTCCGCGCGCATGCTTCACGGGAGCTCCGCAGACCGGACAGGGCTCGCCTTCCGCCAGCACCTTGATGTCCGTAACGATGTCCGCGGTGTAATCTCTTCCGTAGTTGACATTCTTCATATGGTAATCTTCCCTGCAGGCGCCCGCGCAGAGGTTTTTCTGTCCGGGCAGCTCGCTGTCCACTACGATCGTGCAGTCATGAAGGCCTACCGGGCCTGTGAATCCGCCGACGCAGCCGGTGGCATCTCCCATGGCGGCTTCATCCGCGAACTCGATGGCGTGCTCGGGGATATCGAGAGCGTTGACCAGCTTTGTCATGTTCAGTTCCCGGTCTCCGCGCACAAAGGCGGCGACATAGCCGTCTTCATTTCCATCCGCGTCATATTTCACGAAAAGCAGCGCTTTCATGGTCTGCTTCTTTTCAAGGCCCAGATAAGACGCTACCGCTTCGATAGTGGTCGTACCCGGTGTATGGACCTCCTCCAGAGGAAGCTCCGGATCGTCCATCGCCGGAGCGTCCGAGCATGCGGCGCGCTCTACCGTAGCGGCCATATCGCAGCTTGTGCAGTACGCGATCTCGCTTTCGCCGACCTCGGAAAGGGCGGTGAACTCATGGCTGTTGTTTCCGCCGATCGCTCCCGAATCCGCCTCTACCGGACGGAAAGTAAGTCCGCATCTGGTAAAGATCTTCCCGTATGCCTCATACATGATCCGGTAGCTTTCATCCAGGCCCTCTTCGTCCCTGTCGAAGGAGTACGCGTCCTTCATGATAAACTCTCTGCTTCTCATGAGTCCGAATCTGGGGCGCGCCTCGTCCCTGTACTTTGTCTGGATCTGATACAGATTCACCGGAAGCTGCCGGTAGGAGGAAATATCATTTCTCGCGATATCCGTAAAGATTTCCTCGTGTGTCGGTCCAAGGCAGAAATCCCTGCCGTTGCGGTCCTTGATCCTCCACAGTTCGGGGCCGTAAGCGCTCCATCTTCCGGATTCCTCCCACAGTTCTGCCGGCTGCACCGCCGACATCAGGATCTCCTGGGCGCCCGCCGCGTCCATTTCCTCACGGACGATCTCCTCGATCTTGCGGAGCGTCCGCCGTCCCAGAGGCATGAATCCGTACACTCCGGATACCAGCTTTCTTATCATTCCGGTGCGCAAAAGCAGGATATGGCTCGGCACCTCTGCCTCAGTCGGAACTTCTCTAAGTGTCTTGAAATGTGCTTTTGATAATTTCATCTGTATCGTTCTCCTGTTAAAAAATAATTGTTTATTGTTTCGCTATCTGTAGATGCTGCAAACAGCCTCAGCAGCGATACCTTCTTCTCTTCCGGTAAAGCCCAGCTTTTCCGTGGTCGTTCCCTTGACGTTCACGCGAACCGGCTCGATATGGAGCGCCGCCGCGATGTTCTCCCTGATCTGCCCTGTAAACGGACGGATCTTGGGCCTCTCCGCGATCAGCGTCACGTCGATATTTCCAATCATGAAGTACTCATCCTCGAGCAGGGCGCCGACCTTCTCCAGAAGCCGCATCGACGAGATGCCCTTGTACTGCGGGTCGGTATCGGGAAAATGCAGGCCGATATCCCCGAGCCCCGCGGCGCCCAGCAGCGCGTCCATAACGGCGTGAGTCAGGACGTCCGCGTCCGAATGGCCCTCAAGCCCCCGTTCGAATGGGATATATACTCCCCCGAGGA
Organism: uncultured Eubacteriales bacterium; assembly: GCA_902797095.1. Taxonomy (GTDB): domain Bacteria; phylum Bacillota; class Clostridia; order Peptostreptococcales; family Anaerovoracaceae; genus Lentihominibacter. The sequence goes on from CADBRP010000098.1 coordinate 6,665, forward strand.
CCAGGTCGCGGTCTTCCGCGAACCGGTGTACGTCAAATCCTGTTCCGACTCTGTTTTCCATTGGCAGGTCCTCTTTCGTCGTGATCTTGATATTCTGATACTCTCCGTCCACCATGGCGATCTCGCCGCCGGCGAATTCCACGATCGAAGCGTCATCCGTTCCCACAAAACCGCTGTCATAGGCCTTCTCATAGGCATCGATCAGCATGGATTTGCGGAAGCCCTGAGGGGTCTGTACGGTAAAGTAGAGATTTCTGTCCACGCTCTCGCTCTTTTCGCCGTCCGCTTTGCGCACGCTGTTTTTCATGGCTACGCAGGAGACGGCCGCTCCCTTCTCCGCTGTGGCGGAAAGCACTCCCCGGATCACATCCTGAGTGATGAAAGGCCGCGCCGCGTCATGAATAAGCACATAGCCCACGCCCGGTTTTCTCCGGTTCAGCTCCTGCAGGGCGCTGTAAACAGAATCCTGTCTCGTTTCCCCGCCGGGCACCACCGCCTCTATTTTTGTGAAGCCGTGCTCCCTGAAAAGGTCCCGGCATTCCGCTACATGATCCTCGGCCGCCACCACAAAGATATAATCGATCTCGTTCATCATCTCAAAGGCGCGCATCGCCCGGACGATCACTGGCTGTCCCCCGATCTTCAGATACTGTTTCGGAACAGAGGCGCCCAGCCGGCTGCCCTGACCTCCGGCAGCAATGATCACTGCTACCCGTTTGCCATCCCACATGATTAATCCTCCGTAAAATCAGCATCCGCGTTCCGCGGTCCCCTTCCCCGCGGTCACGCCGGCTTCGCGAAGATCATCCGTCCTGCCGACGTCTGCAGCACACTGGTCACAATGACCCTGATCGACCGCCCGATGAATCTTCTTCCGTCTTCCACGACGATCATGGTTCCATCATCCAGATAAGCCACAGCCTGATTTTTCTCCTTGCCTTCCTTCACCAGGGAGAGCATCATCTCCTCTCCCGGGAGCACCACCGGCTTCAGCGTGTTGGCCAGCTCATTGATATTGAGCACCGGCACGCCTTTGATCGCCGCAACCTTGTTCAGGTTGAAATCATTGGTCACGACCTTGCCGTTCATGATCTGGGCCAGCTTCAGCAGCTTCACATCGACCTCCGGAATCTCCTCCAGCGCTTTTTCGGAAGCGGTATTATAGATCTCGATCCCGTATTCCTCCTGGATCCTGTTCAGGATATCCAGTCCTCTTCTGCCCCGGTTGCGCTTCAGGGAATCCGAGGAATCCGCGATATGCCTGAGTTCCACCAGAACGAACTCGGGAATGATGATCGGCCCTTCGATAAAGCCCGTTTTCATAATATCCGAGATCCGCCCGTCGATGATCACGCTCGTGTCGAATATTTTCGGCGCCGCGTCATCCTTGTGACGCCCGGATCTTCCCATAACCGAAGCGGCCCGGGCGTTCAGCAGGGACTCCCGGATATCCTTCCCCCGGGATGTCGCGATCAGCACGCCCAGCGATCCAAAAATAAGGTAGACCACGATATTCAGTATGATCCGTACCACCGGTATGTTGATCCCGCCGAAAAGACCCGTAAGCAGATACGCGATGATCAGGCCGACGATCAGCCCCGCGGCGGTAAAGATAATGTCGTTGCTGGATGTCTTTCTCAGATCCAGCTCGATATTCTCCGCCGCTTTCCTGCCCTTGCGGGTCAGTACCGGAGCAAGACTGTAAAAAATTAATCCAAAAATAAGTGCGAATGAAACGCCCAGAAACAGGTTCTCTGTAACGGTCAGATGCTGTTTCAGGTCATATCCTCTGCCGGCGGCGATATATGCCGTCAGCTCATATGCTCCGTAGCCGATGACCAGACCGATGATGGTAAACAGGCCCTTCCACAGTTTTTTCAGCATGTCCTTCTCACCTCCTTTCCTTTTTTATTTGCAGTACAAAAATCCCTGCAGCCTGCCGCGGTCCAAAAAAACGCCCGCCGAAGCCAGGTGATTCAGGGAATTTTTTGTGTGGTATGCCTCAAATAGCGTCTTCGATCATTGCTCTGGCCTCATCTTCTTCGATGTCACAGACCAGCATGATCTCACTCTGAAGAATCTTTCTCACATTAGACAGCATCTTCTTCTCTCCCGCGGAGAGCCGGTTTTCTCTGTCTACACGGGTCAGGTTCCGGACTATGCCTGCAACCAGCTCAATATTACCGGTTTTGATCTTTTCCATGTTCTCCCGGTAACGCTTGTTCCAGTTGCCTGTCATCTTCGTGGATTCCTGCTTCAGTATTTCAATCGCCTGATCGATCTCTGTTTTTGAAACCACCGGCCTGACGCCGATGGCATCACAATTATCCACCGGAATCATGACATTCATGTCCCCGCATGGCACGTGCAGAATATAGTAATCCTTGACGCTGCCCAGTATTTCGCGCTTTTCGATACTTCTTATGATTCCCGCTCCGTGCATCGGATACAGGATCCTGTCGCCAACCTGGTACATAGTTCGCCTCCTGGTCATACCTGCATATTAGTATATCACATTTCTGTCAAATTGTGATATCATATTATCTGCATAAAAAGGACACAAACATTACACAATCGCGCAATATACTCATCATAGAATCTGAGCATTTAAAACAGGAGGCGCTTTATGGCTAAAATACTGGTAGCAGATGATGAACAGAAGATCCGTGAAGTGATTCGGGAATATTCCGAGTTCAACGGACACGAGATCACAGAAGCCGCCGACGGAATGACCGCGGTCGGACTCTGCAAACTGAACGATTTCGATCTTATCATCATGGACATCATGATGCCCCGGCTGGACGGGTATTCCGCCTGCAAGGAGATCCGCAAATTCAAGGACACTCCCATCATCATGCTTTCCGCCAGAAGCGAGGAATACGATAAGCTGTTCGGGTTCGAGCTCGGAATCGACGACTATGTCGTGAAGCCTTTCAGCCCGAAGGAACTGATGGCCCGGGTAAACGCGGTGCTGTCCAGGAGGAACGCTTCCGAAAAACCTGACAGGCAGGTGCTGACCTTTGACGGGCTTGAGATCAATATCCCTGCCCGCACTGTAACCATCGACGGCGAAAAGGTCGATCTCACCCCGAAAGAATACGAGCTTCTCTTTTATCTCGTGGAGAACCGCAACATCGCGCTCTCCCGGGACAAGCTCCTCTCGGATATCTGGGGATATGATTTCTTCGGGGACGACCGCACTATCGACACGCATATCAAAAATCTTCGGAACAGCCTTGGCAAATACAGAGACTATATCGTAACGCTCCGGGGGGTGGGCTACAAATTTGAAGCTTAAACTTGATCGGAAAAGCATCAAATTCAAAACGTTCATGTATTTCGTCCTGTTCGCAGCCTTTCTGATGATCCTTCTCTGGGCGCTGCAGGTTCTCTTTCTGAACAATTTTTACGGAATCATGAAGAGCCGGCAGACGCAGATCGTCGCCCATCAGCTGCATCATTCCTATCAGCACAGCGAGGAGAGCAGCTTTTTGAAGGATGTCGTGAACCTTTCCAGATCCTACGATTTGAACATCTATGTGATCTCCTATTCAGGCGGCTACCCGATGCTGGTCTATACTCCTCCGGGAGACGCGAACAAACCGGAATACATCCAGGTCATCAATGAGCTCTACACGCAGGTCGTCGAAAGCGACGGCTCTGACGCGAACATCTCAAGCACCGATGACCTCATTCCCAAGAAAATGTACGCCTACGCCACAGTCCTGAGCCGCGGCAGCGATTCCGCGGGACTGGATGACGCGATCATGCTTTACATTTTCTCACCACTGCGGCCGGTCACATCCACCGCGCGGATCATGACGACGATACTGGTCTACGTCACCATTATTTCGCTGATACTGGCCTTTATCCTCTCTCTCTATCTTTCCGTGCGCATCACCCGGCCGATCCGGAAGATCACCTCTTCCGCGGAGCGGCTCGCCCAGGGCGAATACGGGATCGTATTCAAAGGCGGGCACTACACCGAGATCAACAACCTTGCCGACACTCTGACCAAGGCCTCTATCGAACTGGAAAAATCCGATATGCTCCAGAAGGATCTGATCGCGAATGTTTCCCACGATCTGAGAACGCCGCTGACCATGATCCGCTCCTACGCTGAGATGATCCGGGATATCTCCGGAGACAACCCCGAAAAGAGAGAGCAGCACCTGCAGGTGATCATCGATGAGTCAGACCGCCTGAACACGCTGGTCAACGATCTTCTGGCAGTCTCCCGGCTGCAGTCCGGCAAGCTCTCCATCGAAAAGAGCGAATTCAGCCTGACCGGGGCCGTGCTCAGCATTGCAGAAACCTACAAAGTCATGGAAATAGAACAGGGCTACCGTATCATCGCGGACTGCCCGTCCGATTTCATCGTCAACGCGGACGAGGAAAAGATCAAGCAGGTCATTTCCAATCTGATGACCAACGCGATCAAGTTCTGCGGTGAAGACAAAGAAGTGAACATCTCCCTGAAACGCAGGGGCCGCCTGGTCCGCTGCAGCGTCACCGATCACGGTCCCGGCATCGCGCCGGATGATCTTGATCATATTTGGGAACGATACTACCGCTCCAGCTCAAACATGGTCCGTTCGTCCGAGGGGTCCGGTCTGGGTCTTTCCATCGTCAAAGAGATCCTGACTTTGCATAAGAGCCCCTTCGGCGTGGACAGCACCGTAGGCCAGGGAACCACCTTCTGGTTTGAGCTGGATCTCGTAAAGGCAGGGAAGCAGCCGGCATCAGAGGAAGAATAAAATGGCGAAGAAACCAAAGACCGTATTCGTCTGTCAGGAATGCGGATATGAAAGTTCAAAATGGATGGGACAGTGCATCTGCGGCGCCTGGAACTCAATGGTGGAGGAAAAGGTCGTTCAGACAAGCGCTGATGACCGCAGGAGAAGGACCTCCGGATCCGGCGCGGGCAGCGCCTCCGCTTCAGGCCGGGCAGGACGCCCCTCCAGGCTTTCCGGGATCCGGTCCGGAGAAACAGACCGCGTCGACACCGGCATCAGCGAGCTGAACCGGGTGCTCGGCGGAGGGCTTGTTCCCGGATCGCTGACCCTGATCTCCGGCGAGCCCGGCATTGGAAAATCCACGATCATAATTCAGGCCGCGGCGAACATCGCCCGCTCCGGCGGAACCGTCCTCTATGTTTCCGGCGAGGAATCCGAGGAACAAATCAAAATGCGGGCTGACCGGGTCTGCGGAGACATTCCCGACCAGCTCTATATTCTCGCTGAAACAAACATGGAGAGCATCCAGGCTGTATGCCGGGACCTCTCCCCTGTTTTTCTGATCATCGATTCCATCCAGACCATGTACACCGATCAGATGGAATCCGCTCCGGGCAGCGTTTCCCAGGTGCGCGCCTGCGGAAACGAGCTGATGCGCATCGGCAAGACCGACCGGATACCTGTCTTTATCGTCGCGCATGTCACCAAAAGCGGTGATCTGGCTGGCCCGCGCATCGTGGAGCACATGGTGGACTGCGTGCTGAGCTTTACCGGCGACCGCACTCACGAGATGAGGATCCTGCGGGCTCAGAAAAACCGGTTCGGCACCACAAGCGAGATCGGCGCGTTTGAGATGGGACAGAACGGCCTGACCGGAATAGAAAACCTTTCCGGCCTCCTTATGGAGGAAATGGCTGAGGACAGCGAGGGAGCCGCGGCGACAGCCGTCTATGAAGGCACCCGGCCCCTGATTCTGGAGGTCCAGGCTCTGACATCCCCGTGCGGCGCCGGCTTCCCGCGCAGAACCGCTCTGGGCATCGATCACAACCGTCTCAACATGATCCTTGCCGTCCTTGAAAAGAAGCTAGGTCTCCGCCTCGGGACGCAGGATGTCTACGTCAATATCGTAGGAGGCCTCCGTCCGGAAGGCACCTATACGGACCTCGCCGTGGCAATGGCTGTGATGTCATCCTGCCTCGGAAAGTCTCTTGACAGCAAGACCCTCGTGCTCGGTGAGATCGGCCTGACCGGCGATCTCAGATCCGTGCAGAACGCCGAAAAGATCGTCCGGGAAGCGGACCGCCTCGGCTTCCGCCGGGTGATCCTGCCTTTGCGCAACGCGGAGCGCCTCAAAGGGATCGGCACAGAGATCCGCGTCATCGGGATCCGCAGCATTTCAGAGCTTCGCGCCCTCTTCTAGCTTCAGGATTTCAGCTTAAGGGGCCCCGTCAGCGCCTGACTGTCAGCGCCCGCTTTCTTTCAGTCCCGTATTTTCCTTCTGACGTCCGTCCGGGGCTACTGCCGGTTGATCAGGTACAGGCCAACCATGCAGACAGCGAGTCCCAGCAGCTTGCTTGCCGTGACCTGCTCCCGGTAAACCAGATACCCGACGGCGACCATGGTCATTCCGGTGACGATGGCCTTGAAGACGTATCCTGTATTTATATTCCACCCCACCTTGTACATGTAGATGCTTCCGGCCTCAAGGCCGACGATGGCAAGTCCCAGGACAAAGGCGGTCCAGTTGACGCCGCTCCATTCCTGCAGGAGGCTGCCTCCTTTTGATGTAATGAAAAAGATGACCGCGGATATTCCCGCTCCGATGACATAGGTGATCGTAAGGGACGCGAAGGGGTTGATCCCCTCCGGGGTGGATTTTGCCGCGATCTGATAAAAGATATCGGCGAATACCGCCAGCGCGATGGGCCAGTAAATACTCATGTGCTCCTCCTTTGAAAAAAATTGCCACCCTTTCGGGTGGCAATCTCAGATCTGAAAGATCCTGACTTCTCACTGCTTGATAGATATGCGTGCTGTCAGTTTTTAATTATTTGCTTTCCTGTTCCTTCTTGTAATCCTCGATGATCTTCTGAGCGATATTGGAGGGAACTTCCTCATACTTCGCGAATTCCATAGTGAAGCTTCCTCTGGCCTGTGTCATGGTTCTCAGAGCGATCGCGTAGTCCAGCAGCTCTGCCTGCGGAGCTTCCGCCATCAGCTTCTGTCCGCCGCCCGCTGTCGGCTCCATACCGAGAACAGCGCCGCGTCTTGTCGGGAGATCGCCCATAACGGCTCCGACGAAGTCATCGGGAACCTTGATGTCCAGCTTCATGATCGGCTCGAGCAGGCAGGGCTTCGCTTCCGCGATACCCTTCTTGAACGCCAGGGAAGCGGCGATCTTGAACGCCATTTCGTTGGAGTCTACTTCATGATAGGAACCATCGTAGAGGATCGCCTTGACGTTCTGTACCTTGCATCCTGCCAGGGGGCCCTTCTCCATGCACTCTCTGAGTCCCTTCTCAACAGCGGGAACGTAGTTCTTCGGAACGGATCCGCCGAACAGCTCTTCGCCGAATTCGAATTCTTCCTGTGACGGGGAGAATCTGATCCAGACATCACCGTACTGGCCTGCGCCGCCGGTCTGCTTCTTGTGTTTGCCCTGAACATCGGAGCTGCCCTTGATGGTCTCTCTGTACGCGATCTTCTGCGGAACGGTATTGACCTCAACGCCGAACTTGTCCTTCAGCTTATCCTTCATGATGTTCAGCTGGATCTCGCCCTGTCCGCCGATCAGCGTCTGATGCGTCTCGATATTATTTTCCAGTACGAAGGACGGGTCTTCCTCCATCAGTCTCTTCAGGCCGGAACCCATCTTTTCATCATCTCCGCTCTTGGCCGGGGAAACAGCCTGATACAGTGTCGGAGACGGGAACTCGATCTTCGGGAACTTGATGATGGAAGCCTTTTCGCAGAGAGTATCTCCTGTCCTTGTGTTCTGGAGCTTGCCGATAGCGACGATATCGCCCGCGACTACCTCAGGAGCGTCTTCCTGGTTCTTTCCTCTTACGAAGAACATGGATCCGAGCTTCTCATCCTTCTCGGAAACAGCGTTGTAGATAACCTGTCCGGACTTGATCGTTCCGCTGATGACCTTCGCCAGGGAGATCTTGCCCAGGAAGGAATCTGCCAGTGTCTTGAAGATAAGAACCGCCGGCTTTCCTGCGGGATCAACCGCGACCTCAATGTCCTCGCCGGCGTCGTTGACTGCCGGGTACGGCTCATGATCAGCTGCCTTCGGAACGAAATCGATGAACTGCTGCAGAACTTCCTGCACGCCGTCGCCTGTCATAGCGGAGCATGTGAATACCGGAACGATGTCGCCCTGGCTGATGCCCTTGGACAGACCCTTCGCGAACATCTCGTCAGTCAGTTCCATGTTCTCAAAGTAGTATTCCATGAGTTCCTCGTCTGTTCCGGCGATTTCCTCTTCCATGGATTCTCTGTCATCCAGCGTAACGACGGAAGAGCCGAACTTGTCCTTCAGCGCCTGGATGGTTTCGTCCAGATCCACGTTGTCTTTATCGATCTTATTGATCAGGAAAAATCTGGGAACATCAAACTTCTTGCAGGACTCCCATGCCTTTTCTGTTCCGACCTGTACGCCGGAGGAAGCGTCAACCACGATAGCGGCGGCTTCCACAGCTCTCAGAGCGGAATTGACTTCGCCGACGAAGTCAAAGGATCCCGGAGTATCCACAAAATTGATCTTGACCTTATTGAACTCTACAGGAACGACTGTAGCGTTAATGGAATATCCCTTCTCGATCTCCATCTTGTCATAGTCGGAAACAGTCTGACCGTCCTCGACCTTGCCCAGTCTGCTGATCACACCTGTCGCCAGTAACGCTGCTTCCAGAAATGTTGTTTTACCGCAGCCGCCATGTCCTACCAGCGCGATGTTTCTGATGTTTTCACCTTTATAGCCCTTCATGCAATAAGACCTCCTAAAAATATTTTTTATGTGGTTTTCCACGTTTATTCGCAGACAAAGTTATTTTACCATCGCACTGTTTGCATAGCAATGGTTTTTTTGCCCTCTCCCGCCTTTGCGGAGTTTAGAATTCCGCCGTCTTCGGCGTTCTCGGGAACGGAAGCACGTCACGGATGTTGCTCATTCCTGTGATGTACATGATGATGCGCTCGAATCCGAGGCCGAAGCCGGAATGCTTCACGCCGCCGTATCTGCGCAGATCCAGATACCACCAGTAATCCTCCTCGGTCATTCCCATCTCCTCGATGCGTTCCTTCAGAAGATCGTAGCGTTCCTCTCTCTGGCTGCCTCCGATGATCTCGCCGACGCCCGGGACCAGAAGGTCGCACGCCGCAACGGTCTTTCCGTCATCATTCAGGCGCATGTAGAAGGCCTTGATCTCCTTCGGATAGTCTGTTACAAAGACAGGCTTCTTGAAGATCTTCTCGGTGATGTATCTCTCATGCTCAGTCTGCAGATCGATTCCCCACTCCACGGGATACTGGAACTCTTCCCCGGACTTCTTCAGAAGATCGATCGCCTTTGTATATGTGATGCGTGCGAAATCGGAGTTTACGATGTTGTCCAGCCGCTCCAGGAGTCCCTTGTCGATGAATCTGCTGAAGAATTCCATCTCCTCGGGGGCGTTTTCCAGGACATAGCTGATCACATACTTGATCATCGCCTCGGCGACCTCCATGTTTCCGGCCAGATCGCAGAACGCCATCTCCGGCTCGATCATCCAGAACTCGGAGGCGTGGCGAGCCGTATTGGAGTTTTCCGCGCGGAATGTAGGCCCGAATGTATAGATGTCGCGGAACGCCATGGCGAAGATCTCGCCCTCCAGCTGGCCGCTGACGGTAAGGCATGTCTTCTTTCCGAAGAAATCCTCGCTGTAATCGATCTGTCCGTCTTCAGTCCTCGGCGGATCGTTCAGATCCAGCGTGGTCACCTGGAACATCTCTCCGGCTCCCTCCGCGTCGCTTGCTGTGATCAGCGGGGTGTGGACATAAACAAAGCCGTTCTCCTGGAAGAACCTGTGCAGGGCGTACGCTGTCAGCGAACGGACCCTGAAGACCGCGGAGAACGTGTTGCTTCTCGGTCTCAGATGGGCGATCTCCCTCAGGAATTCCATGGAATGGCGTTTCTTCTGCAGGGGATAATCCGCGTCGGAATCCGCCTCCACGCTGATCTCCTTCGCCTTGATCTCAAACGGCTGTTTCGCGTCCGGTGTCAGGACAAATGCTCCTGTTACATTAAGCGCCGCCGAGATGGGCGCCTTGATGATCTCCTGAAAGTTATCGAGAGCGTCAGCCTCGCAGACTACCTGAACGGATTTGAAAAAGGTGCCGTCGTTAAGCTCGATAAAGCCGAACTTGTTGGATCCCCGGCTGGTCCTTACCCAGCCGCGCACCGTGATATCCTGCCCCTCATACTGCGCGCCGTTTCTATACAGCTCTCTTACGGTTACTTCTGCCATGTCCTGTACTCCTTCTCCTTGCCTTTTTTTATTTTGATTCTCTCTTGCTGCCGAGTCTCTTTACCAGACCCTTTTTCTCAGCCACTTCTTCTTTTTCTTCTTTGTTTTCTTTTCCGGACCCTCCGGCCTTTTCAGCCTTGCTGGTCTTTTCAGCCTTGCCGGCCTTCTCAGCCTTGCCGGCCTCCTCGGCCCTGCCGGCCTCCTCGGCCTTCTCCAGCTCATCCGCCTCGGACATATCGAAGCTTTCGATCTTCTCCGGCGGGAGCGGCTCCGGCTCTTCCGTTTCCAGACGGCGGTTCTCCCTCTCCGTCTCCTCGCGGAGCGCCTCCTGCTCCTGCTCCTGAGACGCTTCGATCAGCTCGATCTTCCCCGCGTATTTCTTGAGATTCGTCTTATCTCCTGTCTCCTCGTAGATCTTTACGAGCTCCCGCATCGTTTCGATGTGGCTGCCGTTGATCATCAGGACCTTCTTGAATTCCGCCACCGCGTCGGGAAGCCTTCCGGTCTCCTCATAAGCCAGACCCAGATAATAATGGAGCGGCCACCAGTCCTTGAAACGGGACTGCAGATACGGCTCCAGCACGCTGATGCCGTCCTCGTAACGCCCGGCTGTCACATCCAGGCAGCCCTGCTCGATGGTCACAGGATCCTGCAGCTGCTCGATCCTGTGGCGGATCTCTTTTTTATCCTTGCGGTTATGCGCGAATTTCAGGAATGACTCCCATGCCAGCACCGCCTTGCTGTAAAGGCCGATGTTCAGATAGGAGTATCCGAGATAGTAAAAGCCCATCGCGAAACGGGGATGCGTCTCTGTCAGAAGCTCGAACCAGTCCAGGGCCTCCGCCTTGAAACGCCCGATATACTCCTCGTTTCTGCTGTTCTCGTACATGACCCGGCATGCTCTGGCGTAACTGTACATCGAGTGAAGATAATCATACCTCATGCAGAGCGACGCGCGGAAATGGATGCAGGCGTTATCCATATCGCCGCGTTCAGCGGCGTCTCTTCCTTCCTTCATCAGGGTTTCCGCGATTTTTCCATGATAGAGCTTATCCAGGATCTCCACGTAGTTTTTTGTATATTTGAAATGGGGATCGCATCCCATGACCCAGGCCATGTTCTCCGCGATGACCAGCATGGACACTCCGTCTCCCCCCGCGAAGTCCTTGACTTCTTTTCTTCTGAGCGGAACGGGAACGCCCTTCATCACGTCTCCGGACTTTGATCTCTCAATGAAATCATCCGAAAACTCCACGAACACGAACTTATTCAGATACTTTCTGAAATATCGTCCGATACGGTCCTCGCGAAGCTGGATGTCCGACTCTTCCCTCGGCCGGACGACAGTCCTGGTAACTCCCATGGACTGCAGCAAAGTCAGTTTTTCTTTTTCCTTCGTCATTCTGTACTACCTCTGGGAAATAACGTTACAGCGCGCGGAATCTCTCATCCTTCAGCATGCCGTGATCCTTCATGGCCCTGCGGACGGTCTTCTCCATCGCCTCTTTATCCTGCGGAAGCGTGCCCCGCAGAGACAGATAATTGGAAGCGTGATTGCTCCTGAATACGCACGGATGGCTCACATCTGTGTTTTCAAGAAGCAGAAGGGTTTCCTCCAGCACTTCATCCGGACTCAGAAGCTGCATCTTTCCGCTTCTGATATCCTCCGCCATCGGGACGGAAGGGTCGATCATCAGCGTCAGAAGACCCACATAGGAGGGCTGCATCTCACTGATCATCGTTCCGGTCAGGACCGCGTGATCCTTCCAGCCTTCTTTGCCGGCCAGCCCTGAAATGAAGGTGACCGAAGCGAGAATTCCGCATTTCTCCGCCTTGCGGACGCCGTCGATCAGCTGCTGCCGGGTCTCTCCCTTATGGATCTTTTTCAGGACCTCATCGCTTCCTGATTCCGCTCCGACATAGACCATGGAAAGCCCCGCGTCCCTCAGCTCCTTAAGCTCCTCCTCCGACTTCCGCAGGATATCCGTCGCTCTGGCGTAGGACGTGACCCTGCCGCATTCCGGGAATTCCTTCTTTATGTAATCCAGAATCGGCATAAGACGCCTGTTGGACATGGCCATCGCGTCGCCGTCGCAGAGAAACATGCGATCCACTCTCCTGTAATGAAGACGCGCCCACGCAAGATCCTCCAGCACCTCATCGAGATCTCGGATATGAAATTTCTTGTCCTTGTACATGCTGCAGAATGTGCACTTATTGTGCGTGCATCCCACGGTCACCTGCACAAGAAGACTGTACGCCTCGCTGGGAGGTCTGAAAATGTTTCCTTCGTATCTCAACTCTGCACCCTTTTCCGCCCGGATCAGAATCGTATTCTACATCTTTTCCGGGGCCTTCATACCAAGAAGACCAAGGCCGTTCCTTATCGCGTCTCTCGCCGCCATGACCAGAGCCACCTTTGCCTTCTTCTCTTCTTCATCTTCTACGAGTATATGCTCATCGTGATAGAATCTGTTGTACGCCTGAGCGATATCCACGATGTGGCGCGTCACGATGGACGGCTCATACTTCTCGCCGGCTTCAATGATAACAGCGGGCAGCTCATACAGCAGTCTGACAAGCGTGTGCGCGCTGTCGCCTGTGATATAGGAAGCGTCAAAACCTGCCTTTGCGGCGGAAACCACTTCCTCTCCCGCGTTGCGGAGGATGCTGCAGGCTCTCGCGTGCGTGTACTGGACGTAAGGGCCTGTCTCTCCCTCGAAATTCAGCACGTGATCCCAGGAGAATACATAATCCTTAATTCTGTAATTCGAGAGTTCATTGAAGATCACAGCGCCGATTCCGACCGCCGCGGCTGTTTCCTCGATGTTTTCCGTATTTACGTTCTTTTCCCGGATGATTTCTCTGGTCTGATCCACCGCGCGATTCAGTACATCCTCCAGGAAAATGACACGTCCCTCACGGGTGGACATGGTTCCTTCCTCCATGCTGACCAGACCGAAAGGTACATGGATGCAGTCTCTCGCCCACTCATATCCCATCATCTCAAGGATCTGGATCCACTGCTGGAAATGCAGATTCTGCTGGGAAGCGACTACATATATGTTCTTATAAAAATCATATGTCTCTTTTCTGTAAACCGCCGCCGCGATGTCACGCGTAATGTACAGCGTCGATCCGTCGGACTTGGTGATCAGCGCCACCGGCAGATCGTAGTCGTCAAGACGGACGATCCGGGCTCCCTGGTCCTCCTCGAGCAGTCCCTTATCCTCCAGTTCCTTTACGAACCGGGGCATTTTGTCAGAGTAGAAGCTCTCGCCGTTATAGGAATCAAAGGTGATTCCCAGCATATCGTAAACGCGGTTGAATTCCTTCAGGGATTCATCTCTGAACCACTGCCACAGTTCCACTTCTTCCTTCTCGCCGTGCTCGAGCTTTGTGAATGTAGCTCTCGCCTCGTCCTCCAGGGAAGGATCCTTCTCCGCTTCCTGGTGGAACTTTGTATAATAGGAAAGCAGCGTTTTGATCGGCTCGCGGACAACATCCTCACGGCAGCCCCAGTGGCGGTAGGCCACGATCATCTTACCGAACTGCGTTCCGTAATCGCCGAGATGATTGATCCTGACGGTATCGTATCCCAGGAACGCGTAAATATTGTTGATCGAGTTTCCGATGACCGTACTGCGGATATGACCGATGTGGAACGGTTTCGCGATATTCGGGGAGGAATACTCAACGATGACCTTGCGGCCCGCTCCGATGTCGCTTTTTCCGTAATCAGCATCCTTCTCCAGGACCTCGCCGATCACCTCGGAGGCAAAAGCCTTCCGGTCGAGGAACATATTGACATAAGCGTTTACCTGTTCAACCTTCGCGAACATGGGATCATCTCCGATCGCCTCAGCGATTCCCTTCGCGATCATCGGGGGCGCCTTTCTCAGGACACGCGCCAGCTTGAAGCAGGGCAGCGCGAAATCTCCCATTTTTCCGTCCGCGGGCGTCTCGATCATATCCCTGATCTCATCCCGCTCAAGGCCCTCGATATGCGGCGCCAGAATATCCGCGATTTTTTCTGTGTAGTTGATCATCGTGTTATCTCCTTCGTCTTTTATAGATCAGATGCAAAGGCAGGTCAGTGCCTCTGTCATACCTTCAGCTTCACTACGGTGACGCCCTCGCCGCCTTCCTGGAATCCGCCCCGCCTGTACTCCTTCACATTTTTGTGGGTACGCAGCGCGGCCCTTATTCCCTTGCTCAGGATCCCCTCGCCGCGGCCGTGAATGACCGTGACCTCAGGCAGTCCCGCGATAAAAGCGTCATCTATATATTTTTCCACATCCATGACCGCATCGTCAAGGTTTTTTCCTCTTACATCGATGGATGTTGATACCATTCTCGCTTTGCGCCGGTAGATTTCCCCGTGTTTCCCCGAGGACACCCTGGGTTTGGGCCGTTTCTGGTCGATCAGCATGAGATCATCCGTGCTCGCGCTGACCTTCATGACTCCGATCTGGACCTGCAG
>CADBRP010000099.1 GCA_902797095.1 uncultured Eubacteriales bacterium
AAGCGCTCTGCAGAGGACTTGTTTCCGTGAACAGGCATTTTGAGATCAGCCTTTTTAACAGAATGAATACGGCGTTTGCCAGCCAGGATCAGCTTGCAGATTTTTCCGCGAGGTTTGATTTGATTCTGTGGGACATGTACGGGGAGCCGAAAGATGTGAACGGAATCTTCGCTTCGGCGGCCGGCTCTCCGGGGACGGCGGGCCCTGAAGCGGCCGCCGCCGGAACATCCGGCATCGGGACAGCAGCCGCCATCGGAACAGCGGCCGCCGCCGGAACAGCAACCATCAGGGCAGCCGCCGAAACCCCCGGCAATATCATTTTCCTTGCCGAGCGGCCGGAGAATGAAGACGGCGGCATGACCTGCCTCTGCAGATACCAGACGGCCGGCGCGTTTCAGAGAGAGCTGTTCCGCATTTACCGGGAACACACAGGAAGAAGCCCGCTGCCGGGCAATGGCGCGGCCAGGGTCATTGCGTTCTTTTCCTGCCAGGGAGGATCCGGATGCAGTACAGTATGTGCCGGAGTCTGCAGGGTTCTCAGCGGAACCATGGGAAGAAAGGTGCTGTATGTGACTCTGGACGGGACCGGGCCGGCAGAAGACTGCTTCAGGCCGTCGGGGCCCGCGGGGAGCTTCGGTCAGGCAGGCCTCGCAGGCAAGACGGGGAGTTTCGGTCAGGCAGGCCTCGCAGGCAAGACGGGGAGTTTCGGTCAGGCAGGCCTCGCAGGCAAGGCGAGGGGGTTCGGCCAGGCAGACCCCGCAGGCAAGACGGGGAGCTTCGGCCAGGCAGGACCTGCAGGCAAGACGGGGAACTTCGGTCAGGCAGGCCCCGCAGGCAAGGCGGAGGACAGCGTCAGGACGAATGGCGCGGCGAAGGGGCTGCCGGAATATCTTTATCGGCTGTTCCGTGATCCTGACGGCAGGATCCCTTTTCCGCAGGAGTATCTGGCGCGGGATGATTACGGCGTGTATTCCTTTGCGGATCTGAAGGGGAGGAATCCGCTTTCGCAGCTTACGAAGGAGGAAATGCGGAGGTTTATGCTTTCGCAGATCGAAAGCGGGCTGTTTGACGCTGTGCTGGCGGATATGGGGAACAGCGTGAATGACGCGGCGCCCGCGGTGCTGGGGATTGCGGACAGAGTCTGTGAGGTGGTCCGGGAGGAATCACCGGAGCGCAGGGAAAAGATGCTGAGCTTTTTCCGCGGGGAGGATGCCGGGGAGATCGAAGGAAAGCTGCTGCGGGTGGGAAACCAGCTGCAGGAAAAAAAGAAAACTCCGGGGGCGCAGTTTGGAAAGGGGGTGGACGCCGTCATAGCATGCAAGGCCGCGGAAAGCCCGGGGCTGATGCTTGAAGGCGAGTTTGGAAAAAATATCCATGAACTGGCAAGAAGATTGTGGTAGAATAGACCCGCAAACAGTTACTGTAAGTAATGGAGGTACTGAGAGGGTGCATCTTCACAGCCTTATCGCGGATCTTGCGCTGATTCTTATCGTTGCGGGGATCGTAACGGTCATATTCAGAAAGCTCCGGCAGCCGGTGGTTCTTGGATATATCGCCGCCGGATTTCTGATCAGCCCGAATTTTGAATACATGCCTTCTGTTGTCGAGATGGAGGATATTACTGTCTGGGGAGAACTCGGCGTTATTTTTCTGATGTTCGGACTGGGGCTGGAATTCAGCTTCAAAAAGATCGCCGCGGTAGGAGGCAGCGCTTTTATCATCGCTGTTACTGTCATGGCCGCGATGATGCTTATCGGGGCTGAAACCGGGCACCTGATGGGATGGGATCAGATGGACTGCATCTTCCTGGGCGGAATGCTGTCCATGTCCTCAACGATGATCATCATGAAGGCCTATGAAGAGTACGGGCTGAAGGAGGAAAACTTCGCGAAGATGGTGCTCGGCGCGCTGGTCATAGAGGATATCGCGGGCGTGTTCATGCTGATCATCCTTTCGACGATCTCGGTAAGCCGCAATGTATCAGGGCTGGAGATGGGGAAGGAACTGGGGCTTCTGATCGTCTACCTCGCGGTCTGGCTCCTTCTGGGAATATATATCATACCCACGATGCTCAACAGGATCTCTACCCAGCTCAACAATGAGCTGCTGGTGGTGATCTCGCTGGCGATCTGCCTTCTGATGGTAGTGATCGCCAACTATATCGGCTTTTCCTCGGCGCTGGGCGCGTTCCTTTCGGGATCCATACTGGCGGGCACCGTCCGCGGCAAAGAGATCGAGGAACTGACGCTGCCCATCAAGAACCTTTTCGGCGCGGTATTCTTCGTTTCAGTGGGGATGCTGATACAGCCGTCCCTGATGGTGAAGTATATCGGTCCGATCCTGCTGATCAGCATCGTTACGATATTCGGGCAGAAGATCTTCGCGACGATCGGGATACTTCTTTCAGGCCAGACGCTGTACGCGGCTGTCCGGGGAGGCTCCTCAATGGTGCAGATCGGAGAGTTTTCCTTCATCGTTGCGACGCTCGGGATGAATCTCGACGTCATCAGCAGCCACATTTATCCGATCATCGTATGTGTTTCAGTGATCACCGCGTTTGTTACGCCGGTGTTTCTCAGGGCGTCGGAAAAAGAATACCGTTTTATCAGCAGGCATCTTCCGGCGAAGCTGCGCGGTTTTCTGCGGCGGAATACTTCAGCTGAACAAAGCCGGTTTTCCATGGATGAGGACTGGGCTGCCTTTACGGGAAAGTTCGTGCTGAGGACCGGGATCAGCTGTCTGTTCCTGTTTATCATTTACCTTGCGGGTTCGGAGTATCTGAGGCCGTTCCTGCAGCAGAGAATCCCTTCCCATGGATGGGCGATGGCTGCCTGGGCTGCTGTTACGATCGCGGTGATGATACCGTTCATCAACTTCATATACGGCGTCGATAAGACTCTGTACGTGAAGCTGTGGATGAAGCACAGGACCAACCGGCTCCCGCTGATCTCGATGCAGGCGCTGGGAACCCTGGTGAGCGCGTGTTTCCCCGCTCTGGTGCTGAGCAAGTGCTTCAGGATCCCGTTTGTTCTGCTGGTGGTGATCGCGGCAGTGCCGATCTTTCTCTTTGTCCGTTCGGAGCGCATCAGCGGCATTACGAAGGACATGGAAATGCGTTTTCTCGCGAATTTTTCCGAGGCGACGCTGGCGAAGGCAAAGAGAGAAAGAAGCGTCGAAAACGATCATCACTGGCTGGACGAGTCGCTGTATGTCCGAGAGATGCGTGTAATTGATACAGATGAGCGGCGGACGATACTGGATTTTGCGAGCCACCGAGCGTTCCGCGTCACGATTATCCGGATCATACGCAAAGAGCAGGTCCTGAACCTTCCGTCCGCGGGAACGGAAATCGAGGTCGGTGATCTGCTTCATGTGATGGGAACAGCGGATGAGATCGAGACCTGCGCCATGCTGCTCAGGGATGACGCCTGCATCGAGTTTACCGACCACGAAGATATGCGTCTTAAGGAATATATCTATGCCCAGAGTTTTTACGGAATCAGGGAGGAGGATCAGCTCAGCTGCATCCCTCTGCGCGTGGACGCGTCTTCAGAATTCGCGAGAAGATCCATCCGGCATTCCGGGATGCGCAGCCGCTACAAGGGGACTATCATCGGCATTGAGCGCGGGAATCTCCCGCTGATCAGCCCGGGGATTGAGACCATGATCCGCAGAGGGGACATCCTCTGGGTCATGGGCGGCAGCGAGATGACCGAAAGGCTTACCGGCCGCGATCTCCTGCAGGAATAGGGGAGAAAGCACGGATTGATAAAAAAATAACAAACTGACCGCCAAAAGCCGCAAACTTATACATGCGGCTTTTTATAATATTCCAAAAACGTTGAAAAATATGGGTTAGAGGACGCTAACCTGTTCAAAAAAAAGAACACTATTATTACCTGCAAGCGGTTGACTTGAAATATGGAAGTGTTAAAATAGTATCATAGTGTATACAAAATACTTTTAAGCACACGAAACTATGCTTACAAGGTCGAATCAAACGCTGTGTTTTTTATTGGAGGTAATAGAATGACAAAAGTTCAGGAATCAGCAAAAGCAATTCTGAAGCTTCTTCCTGGCGTTGATTGCGGCGGATTTGGAGGCTGCGGTTATCCCACCTGTCAGGCGTGCGCGGAAGCGATTGCCGAGGGAGGTTCCGTTGCTCTGTGTCCTGCCTGCAGCGGCGAAGTGGTCAAGGCGATTGCCGAGATCATGGGCGTTGAGCCTGTAGAGGTTGAAGAAAAAATTGCTTTCGTCAGATGCGCCGGCACTGCCGCGTGCTCCGAACGCTACAGCGCATGTGAAAGCTGCGATGCGGCGAAGGCTATGGGACACGCTGAGGGCGAGTGCAAATACGGCTGCCTTGGATTGGGCACATGTATTGAGCGCTGCAAGTTTGACGCGATGAAGCTGGAAGAAGGACAGCTCGTGATCGACAGAGAGAAGTGTTCAGGATGCGAAGCCTGCCTGACAGGATGTATCCAGAACATCATCGAGATGATCCCGAGAGACGCCACAAACTTCATCCCGTGTTCCTCTAAGGAAGATGAGAACACTACGATGGCGACATGCGGATACGGATGTATCGGATGTGGAGACTGCGCGCTGGCATGTCCGAAGGGCGCCATTGAAATGGTAATGGGAGATACCGTTGCGGGAAGATACGCGCACATCGATTACAGCAAGTGCGAAGGCTGTGTAACCTGTACGGTGAAGTGCCGCAAGAAGATCATCGTGGATACGCTCCACGATCTGACTGAAGCCAAGGAAGAGGTCGCTCTCGTAAGATGCGTCGGCGGCGCTCTGGGCAGCAGAAAGCTCAAGAAGATGGGTCTGGAAAGCTGCGCTCAGGCGAACGACATCGATCTGGACGGCAATGACATCTGCGCTTACAGCTGCGCGGGACTCGGCGACTGCGTCAAGGTCTGCAGATACGACGCCATTTCCAATGATATGGGAGTAGCGAAGGTGGATCCTGACAAGTGCGTGGGATGCGGAGACTGCATGCGCGCATGTCCGAGAGACAAGATCATCATGGTTCCTTACAAGGGTGTCAAGCAGACTGCCTGCACATCCAAGGCGGATCCGGAGAGAAGAATGGAAGTCTGCGGCGTCGGCTGCATCGGATGCGGAGACTGCGCGGACAACTGCCCGAGCGGCGCGATCACCATGGTGGACGGCAGCCCGTTCATCGACCACGAGAAGTGCGTCAACTGCGGCGTATGCACCTATGTCTGCTCCAGAGGACTGATCTCCGAGCGGGTCGTTCCGGAATACAACTACCTGCAGAGAGAAGCCATGCAGCTGGATAAGGCAGAAGAAAGGAAGTGGTAACGATGAGAGTAAGAAAGACTATGGACGGCAACACCGCTGCTGCACACGTTGCCTACGCTTATTCTGAAGTCGCAGCGATCTACCCCATCACACCTTCCTCTGTCATGGCGGAAAATGTAGATGACTGGGCAAGCGAAAACAGAAAAAATATCTTCGGCGAAGAAGTAAAGGTCGTAGAGATGGAGTCTGAAGGCGGTGCTGCCGGCGCGGTCCACGGAGCTATCTCCGCAGGCGCCCTGACGACGACATTCACAGCGTCCCAGGGACTTCTGCTGATGATCCCCAATATGTATAAACTGGCTGCGGAGCAGACCCCTACAGTTCTGCACGTATCCGCGAGAACCATCTCAACACACGCTCTGAATATCTTCGGAGATCATTCCGACGTAATGGCGTGCAGACAGACCGGTTTCGCGATGCTGTGCTCCAGAAGCCCGCAGGAGGTCATGGACCTGGCGGCTGTAGCCCATCTGTCCGCGATCGAAGGAAAGGTTCCGATGCTGCACTTCTTTGACGGTTTCCGTACAAGTCATGAGCAGCAGAAGATCTACACATGGGACTACAAGGACCTGGCAGAGATGGTCGACTGGGATGCGATCCGCCGCTTCAAGGCGAACGCGCTGAACCCGAACCATCCTCACGCAACAGGTTCCGCGGAGCAGCCGGAGACCTTCTTCCAGCACAGAGAAGCCTGCAACAAGAGCTACGAGGAGCAGGTTGATGTGATCATCCGCTGCATGGATAAGGTCAACGAAAGAGTAGAAAGAGAAAAGCCGTACAAGCCGTATGAATACTACGGAGCTCCGGACGCGGAGGAGATCATCATCGCGATGGGTTCCATCTGTGACTGCACAGAGGAAGTCGTTGATTATCTCAACGGCGAAAAGGGCAAGAAGGTCGGTCTGCTTTCCGTACGCATGTACCGTCCGTTCTCCGCGAAACATTTCGTGGCGGAGATCCCTGCTACAGTTAAGAAGATCGCGGTCCTCGACAGAACAAAGGAACCGGGTTCGCTGGGCGAGCCGCTGTTCCTGGATGTCGTTGCCGCTCTGAAGGGAACGCAGTTCGAGAACACGTTCGTATGCGGCGGCAGATACGGCCTGGGTTCCAAGGACGTACAGCCGGGAGATGTCCTCGCGGTTTACGAAAACCTGGAGAGCGACAGCCCGAAGAAGGAATTCACACTGTCCATCAATGATGACGTGACCGGCCTTTCCCTGAAGGGAAGCGAGAATCCTGACGTGGCTCCGAAGAGCACCGTGGCGTGCAAATTCTGGGGTCTGGGCTCTGACGGAACAGTCGGCGCCAACAAGAACAGCGTCAAGATCATCGGCGACAACACAGACAAGTTCGTACAGGCGTACTTCCAGTATGACTCCAAGAAGTCCGGCGGCGTTACCATCTCCCACCTGAGATTCGGAGACGAGCCGATCCGTTCGACATACTATGTCAGACAGGCGGACTTCGTTGCCTGCCA
>CADBRP010000100.1 GCA_902797095.1 uncultured Eubacteriales bacterium
GACCCGCATGCCTGGGAAAACTTATTATTAAACCCGAAGGATCTGACAAGCTCTGCTTTTTTCCTGTCCGTATCCAGAACATAAGTCCGGATTTCTGTCTGCTTGTCCCGGTTGTTATTATCGAATACTGTGAACTCGTTTCCATCCACGGTTACGTAGTGCTGCCCCGAGGTCTTCTGCAGCTCCGTCAGCCCGAATTCGTCACCCTTGCCGGAGAGTTTCCATTTGATCTGATCCTCCTGCTTCGTACGGTCCAGGCACAGGATCGTATCAAGATGGCGGAAGGAACATATCAGGTTTCCATCGTCATCCAGCCGCATAGCGTTGAAGTGCACGATATCAGGCGCGTCCACCTGTTCGTTCGCGAAATCATTCGCCGTGGGCGTGGCTTCTGTCATGATGAGATCATACAGCTGAGGATAGTCGATGCTTTTCCAGTCCCATACAACCTCTCCGTTCTTCACTTCCTGCAGATATGAATAGATGACATTGGTTCCGTCGGGATATCCGGGAACATTCTTTACATTCTCTTTAACATAGCAGGAAAGAATATAATGATCAGGATCGATCATCAGAAAATCATGACCGTCCGCGCCCTGTCCTTTTTCTGTCACATCTGACTTTTCCATGGTGATCCGCTTCACTTCATTGAAATTTTCGTCCATGATCACACGCTCGCCGGGCGCGTACCCCAGAAGCCCGTAATTGTCCATTTTGTAGTTCTGATCATGATAGCTGTAGTAGACGGTGCCGTCCACATCATGCTTTTTGAAATCCCAGAATCCTGTGTTCGCGTCTTTTGCGGGCTGCTCCTCATGTTTGGACCATACAATGTTTCCCTTTCCGTCCAGCATGATCAGATTCCGGCTGTAGACAAAAGACAGAAAGAAATTTCCGGGAAGATCCGTCTCACCCTGCACATCGATCTTCGCCAGTCCCTCCGCTGCGGAAGGTTTGTCTGTTCCCGCGGCATTCTGCTGGCTTCCGCATCCGCAGAGGCACAAAACCAGGACCGCCGACAGAAACACAATTAACAACAGCGCTCTCTTTTTCATCTCTTTTTCCCTTTCTGAATATCATCTCCGGATGACAATTCCGAATATATTATACCATCGCTCCCCGCTATGCTGAACAGAAAAAGAGAGTGCCTTTCGCACTCTCCGTAATTCTTTGGTCTGCTTATTTTTCATTCACGGCGATCCAGATTTCTCCGTAATAATCCGGGTCATCCGTTCTGTCCGATGGATAGACCTCGATTTCAATTCCTCCGGCGTACTCGTACCGGTCGCTGCTCGGAAAGAACTCGCTTACGATCTTCCTGTACGTCTCAATAAATGTTTCCGGCATTTTCCCACTGAACGGAAATACCGCATAAGTGTACTCCGGAAGCTCGATGAGTTCAAGTCCCTCTTCTATCGGGGCGCCGTTATACTCCGCGCCGATTCCATACGGGAACATATTTCCGTCTGTTTCAAGAGAGAAACAGATCCCAAGAAGTCCGGCAAGCTTCGGTCTTTCAGGGATGTAACTGATGATCTTCTGCATCGTCCCGTCGCTGCCGCATTTTGCCCAGAATCCCGTAATATCGGGGGTTCCTGCGCCGGTTTCCGGCTTTTGAACCGTTTCCCTCCTGCAGATCACTTTGATCGCGCCCGGTTTCTCAATTCGATAATCCATTTCGTTTCCTCCTGTCAGAATAAGTTTTACAGACAGTTTAGAAAAGGATTTGACCGTACCGCCGTTTCTGGCTTCAGTCGGCGTGATTCCATGGAACCGCGAAAAGGCTCGGGTAAAGCTCTCCGGCGTCTCATATCCGTATTTGAGAGCGATGTCGATCACCTTTTCCCCGCTGTGAACAAGTTCGTCCGCCGCCAGCGAAAGGCGCCTCATCCGGATATAATCACCCAGCGTAAAACCGCACATGATGCTGAATACCCTCTGAAAATGAAACGAGGACGAACAGGCCTCCTTCGCCGCCGCTTCATAGTCGATTTCTTCAGTCAGGTGTGATTCCGTATAGTCGATCGCTCTCTGTATGCCTTTGATCCAGTCCATATCCGATTCCTCCTGTCCTTGCAGACTTATAGTAACAGGAGCCTGTAATATGTTTCCTGATTTCAAATGCTGAGTGATGTCAGGATTCCGTCTTGCCTGCCTCATTATACAGCAGTTATTTCTGTTAGTGACATGCCCCCACCACTTTAAGAAGTGGGGGGCTTCCTGCTCAATGGCCCTACCGGGCCAAGTATCAACAGGCTATCCCCGCCTGTCCGGCGGTTCTCTTGTTATGGCCTCTTATGCGCTTTCGCGCATCTTTTTTTCTTTCAGCAGCCGTCTGCCTTCCTCCCGGATATTCTTCGCCGCGTTGATGTCCCGGTCATGGAACTGCAGACAGTGGTCACAGAA
>CADBRP010000101.1 GCA_902797095.1 uncultured Eubacteriales bacterium
GGATTTACCGGCGCGTGCGGCTATCTCGGCCTTGAGCCCGATCTGGTCACCTACGGAAAGATCATCGGCGGCGGCATGCCGGTAGGCGCCTTCGGCGGACGCAGGGAGATCATGGAATGCCTGTCCCCGACCGGAAGCGTATATCAGGCAGGCACCCTGTCCGGAAACCCCATGGCAATGATCGCCGGACTGGTGACCCTGAGGAAGCTGCTTGCCCATCCGGAAATCTACGATAAGATCAACCGGCTCGGCACAAAGCTGGCGGACGGCCTCCGCGGCATGACGGACAACACGGTCAACCAGGTCGGATCCCTGATCACGGTGTTCAACACGACCGGACCGGTCAGCAGCTACGCTGACGCAGCCGCCTCCGATACGGAAAAGTTCGCGCAGGTGTTCCGCAATCTGCTGGACAACGGCGTCTATGTCGGACCGTCCCAGTTCGAGTCCATGTTCGTCTGTGAATCCTTCACCGATGAGGACATCGACACGGTGCTCGAGGCGTTCCGGAAGTCGCTGTAGCAGTTCAGTCGAATTCCCTGATAATAGAAAAACACGAAACGGGTCTTCGGACCCGTTTTTGTTTTTCGCTTATTGTTTCGTGTTCCCGGAGATTCCGTACGGTCGTGGTAAAACATTTTTATTAGTTTATTTTTTTGCTCGGCAGAGGCTGCGAGAGGGGTGAAAACGCCTTGAAAACCCTCGAAAATGCAAATAAAATTTTAAACTCAGTTTTTTTATCCAAAAAATCGAATTTCCGGATAAAAAACAGAGATTTAAAGAATCTTTTATCCATTTGCCCTGAAATGAGGCGCCTGAAGGGGGCCCGCGGCACGGTTTTGGATAAAAAACCGGGTTTTTAAAATTTGTTTGCACTATCGAGATACATATAATAGAATTTATGGAATTAAATAGAAATTTGTGTAGCGCGAACCGGTAAAATATGGTAATATATGGATATCGAAACGTGAAACATAAGGGGCTGATCAATGGACTACACAGATTTTGAGCTGGGAAGGCTCCTAGCCTTCTATGAACATGAACAGGACCGCTTTGAGGAGATCATAAAGAACAGTCCTGAAGGGGGACTGACAAAAAGCATTCAGTATGGGAAGACCCGCTATATTCAATGTGTTCCCGATGGATTTCATGAAAACGGGAAACATCGATATCGCAAGAAGATCATCACAAGAGATGAAGAACTCATACGGGGGCTGGTGAGGAAGGAGTATGCTTCAAGCGCGCTCAGGATCCTGGATCACAACCGCCGGTGCATCAAGGCTGCAGAAAAAAAGCTGATCCCGTATACTTTTGCGCAGGTCAGGGCGGGCATGCACAGGGCGTATCTTGATTTTGAGGAAAAGATACCTTCTTACATGGATGGTGAAACCGGATGGAGACGGGAATTGCGTGAATGGGCAGAAGAACCTTATGAACAGAGTAAGTACCGACCGGAGGAAAAGGTCAACATCACCAGCCGTGGCCTGAGCGTGAGAACAAGGGCGGAGGTGCTGATTGCGGAAAAACTCTACGAATACCGGATCCCCTTTCGATATGAACAGGTGCTGTGGATCGGAAGATACAGCCTGGCGCCGGATTTTACTTTTTTCGACCGGATGAACCGTGAGTTTTACTGGGAATACTGCGGAATGATGGATGACCCCGGGTATCTTAGGAAACAGCTTTGGCGCCGGGGCGTATATGAAAGCGCCGGCATCGTTGAGTGGGACAATATGATCTATACCTACGATGGCGGGGACAGTATCGATATGCGAGAGGTCGAGGCGGTGATACAGACGAAGATCCTGCCCCGCCTGTAAAAAAAGAGCCGCCGGAATATTCCGGCGACCGGTCTGGCTTTGAGAATGAAGCGTGCGGGCGTATTACACGTTCACTTCTGCGGTGACGCCCAGAAGGTCTTTGTTGGCATCAAGAACCGGCTGGACGACTTCCTGCAGGAATTCTTCGGTCTGCTGAGGCGCGCGTCCCACATAGTTGATGGGATCCATGAGAGCCTGCAGCTTTTCCAGATCCGTGCCGAATGCGGGATCGGCCGCGATCCGCTCGAGCAGATCGTTAGCCTCGCCGTGCTCCTTGACACGTTTGCCGGCTTCCATGGAATGGACGCGGATCTTCTCATGAAGTTCCTGCCGGTTTCCGCCTGCCTTTACAGCATCCATCATGACATTCTCTGTCGCCATGAACGGAAGCTCGGACATGAGGCGTTTTTCGATGACTTTCGGATATACCACAAGGCCTGAAGCGATATTCAGATACAGGGTCAGTACTCCGTCCAGCGCCAGGAACGCTTCGCTGATGCTGACCCGCTTGTTGGCGGAGTCGTCAAGCGTGCGCTCGAACCACTGGGTCGCGGCTGTGATCATCGGGTTCATGCAGTCGCTGATGATGTAGTTGGAAATAGCGGCGATCCGCTCGCTGCGCATGGGGTTGCGCTTGTACGCCATGGCGGAGGAGCCGATCTGGCCTTTTTCAAAAGGCTCTTCAACTTCCTTCAGGTGCTGCAGAAGACGGATGTCATTGGAAAATTTGTGCGCGCTCTGCGCGATGCCGGCCAGGACAGCCAGCACACGTGAGTCGATCTTTCGGGAATATGTCTGTCCGGAGACCGCGTAGCAGCTGTCGAATCCCATTTTTGAGGCGATGCGGCGTTCCAGCTCTTTGCACTTTTCGTGATCCCCCTCGAAAAGCTCCAGGAAGCTTGCCTGAGTCCCGGTCGTTCCTTTGGATCCCAGTAGCTTCAGCGATCCGATCAGATAATCGAGGTCCTCCAGATCAAAGATCAGATCCTGCAGCCACAGGGTCGCGCGCTTGCCGACGGTGGTGGGCTGAGCAGGCTGGAAGTGTGTAAACGCCAGCGTGGGCAGGTTTTTATATTCGTCCGCGAAATTCGCCAGAGCCGCGATCACATTGATCAGCTTTTTGCGGATCAGCTGCAGCCCTTCCCGGATAATGATCAGATCTGCGTTGTCAGTCACATAGCAGCTGGTCGCTCCGAGATGGATGATTCCGGCCGCGTCCGGGCATTGCAGCCCGTAGGCGTAGACATGGCTCATGACATCGTGGCGGACGATCTTTTCGCGTGCCGCGGCGTCTTCATAGTTGATGTCTTCAATATGTTCCTTTAGCTGATCGATCTGCTTTTGCGTGACAGGAAGGCCGAGTTCCATCTCGGATTCCGCCAGCGCGATCCAGAGTCTGCGCCAGGTCGAGAACTTCTTGTCTGAAGAAAACAGATATTTCATTTCTGTGCCCGCGTACCGTTCGGAAAAGGGGCTGATGTATTCGTTCCTGCTCATGGTTCCTCCTGTTGGTTTCACTTTTGCTGATGCAATTCTAACACAAAGGCAGTAAAATGGGTAGGGTATGTAAAGGCAGGTTTGTCCGTACCGCCGTGCTTACGGACCTGCCCGCGTGACGGAACTGCCGTGAATCCGGGAAGCGTGAATCCATTGCAGAAGTCCGGTATGAAACTTAAAAGAAACCCTTGACATCATGCGCTGATATGAATATAATAAATGATGTCGCCACACGGCGGCGGTGAATGATCCGAGGTAGCTCAATGGTGGAGCAACCGGCTGTTAACCGGTAGGCTGTGGGTTCGAGCCCCACCCTCGGAGCCATTTTTATCTAAGGACCAGACACCTGAACTACTCTTGCCGGAGTGGCGGAACTGGCAGACGCACAGGACTTAAAATCCTGCGCTCCTTACCGAGCGTACCGGTTCGATCCCGGTCTCCGGCAC
>CADBRP010000102.1 GCA_902797095.1 uncultured Eubacteriales bacterium
GACACGCCCGAGATCCTGGACGCCTGGCCCACAGAGACCGGGCGAAGCTGATTCAGCTTCTGCTGCGCCTCGATGCGCAGTCCATCGATCTTCGCGTAGTCGATATCCTCCGGCAAAGACCGGTTTTCCAGCCTTTTGAACCGCTCCACCTGCCGGAGCTGCTTCTCGATGTACCCTTCATACTTGATATGAACCTCCAGAGCCTGGATCTCATGCCGCGACAAAACGGGGCGCTCCGGATCCATCTCCGCGGCAGCGGAGTAGGGGACCTCTGGACGGCGAAGGATCTCAAGAAGCGGGACCGGTGACGGTATCGGCGTGCTTCCAAGTTTTTCCAAAAGTGGGTTTGCGTCTTCGGGCCGTACGATGGTGTGCCTGAGACGCTCCATCTCATCCTGGAGCATCTTTTTCTTTCTCAGCATCTTCTGATACCGCTCCTCAGAGGCAAGACCCGCCCTGTATCCCTTTTCCGTCAGGCGCAGATCCGCGTTGTCCTGACGCAGCAAAAGGCGGTATTCGGCCCTGCTTGTCATGATTCTGTAAGGTTCATTAGTACCTTTGGTCACCAGATCGTCGATCAGAACGCCGATATAAGCCTCGCTTCTGTCCAAAATCAGCGGATTTTGGCCGTTTATCTTCAGAACGGCGTTAATTCCGGCCACCAGACCCTGCGCGGCAGCCTCCTCATAACCGGAGCTTCCGTTAAACTGACCCGCGCAGTAAAGGTTTTCGATCCTGCGGTTTTCCAGTGTAGGCTTAAGCTCCAGCGGATCGATGCAGTCGTATTCAATAGCGTACGCCGGCCGCACGATCCGCAGGTTTTCCAAACCGTCAATGGTTTTATAGAATGCTTCCTGCACATCCTCGGGCAGTGATGAGGACATTCCCTGAATATACACCTCATCAGTGTCCAGCCCTTCAGGCTCGATGAAAGTCTGGTGCCTTGCCCTGTCCGGAAAGCGGTTGATCTTATCTTCAATAGAAGGGCAGTATCTTGGGCCGACGCCCTCTATCTGTCCGCCGAAAAGAGCGGACCTGCCGAAATTCTCACGGATGATCTGATGTGTCCTCTCGTTGGTATAGGTCAGCCAGCAGCGGATCTGGTCCTTCTGCAGGTCATCGTTCATAAATGAAAACGGAACGATCTCCTCATCGCCGTCCTGCGGCGTCATCTTGCTGTAATCAAGGCTCTGCGCAAGCGCCCGGGCAGGAGTGCCCGTCTTGAAGCGCCGCATCGGAAGCCCGATTTCACGAAGCCTTGAAGCGAGGACAGAGGAGGGGGCCAGGCCGTTCGGTCCGCTTTCATAGACGCTGTCGCCTATAAATACCTTCCCGCCGAGAAAGGTTCCCGTCGCGAGGATCACTGCCTTTGCGCGGTACACAGACCCTGTACGGAGAACAACTCCGCAGGCGCGGCTGCCGGCAGGGCAGGGGAGGGGAGTCCCATCCGCCTCATCCTGTTCCATCAGAATATCCACGACCTCTCCCTGCTTCAGATCCAGAAGCGGCTCTTCCTCCAGCGTTTTCTTCATCTCCAGATGGTATCTGTGCTTGTCCGCCTGGGCGCGCAGCGAATGGACCGCGGGACCCTTGGCGGTATTGAGCATCCTGCTCTGAATGAAGGTTTTATCTATGTTCAGGCCCATCTGGCCGCCGAGGGCATCTATCTCACGCACGAGATGACCCTTGCCGGTGCCGCCGATGGACGGATTGCACGCCATCATGGCCACCGCTTCAAGGTTGATGGACAGAAGAAGGGTGCGTTTTCCCATGCGCGCGGCCGCAAGCCCTGCCTCACATCCGGCATGGCCCGCGCCCACAACTATAATATCGTATGTTCCCATTTCATACTGAGACATATATGACCTCATTTCCCCAGACAGAACCGGCTGAAGACTTCATTCAGAATGTCCTCAGATACAGTTTCTCCTGTGATCTCTCCGAGCGATTCATATGCGCTCCTTACATCCACCTCGACAAAGTCAAGCGGCTCTTTCCGCCGGATCATCGAAAGACTTCTTTCAAGGTCCTCAGCGGCGCTGCGAAGCAGGCTGATGTGCCGCACATTGCTCACCATCAGGCTGTCCGCCTGGGATACGCTGCCGCCCGTCACCAGCTCCTCGATGCGGTCCTCGATTTCCTCCGTCCCTACGCTGAACAGAGCCTGAGAATCCTCTCCGCCGGAACTCTGGGAAGCCTCTCCGCCGGAACTCAGCGAAGTCTCTCCTTCAGGCATCAGCGAAGTCTCGATGATTTCCGCGTTGGGAAGGGCAGACCTTATTTCCTCTTCGCTCACCACTGCCC
>CADBRP010000103.1 GCA_902797095.1 uncultured Eubacteriales bacterium
ACAACATTTCCTACTGTGATCTCCGCGTTTCCGCTCCACGCGGCGCGGATACTGACTGCCGCCTCCGGAGCGCTGGTTCCCATGGCTACGATGGTAAGCCCGATTATGATCTGCGGAACGCCAAGGCGGTGCGCTATCGTTGACGCGCCCTTGACGAACAGATCCGCCCCTTTGATCAGCAGAACGAATCCCGCTGCCAGCAGGACAAGCTGCAGTAAAATCATTATATTCATTAAAGCCAAGACCTCCTGATAAAGAAACGAGACCGTACCACAAATCTGTGATACAGTCTCGTTTTTATTTCAGTATACATTCCGGTTCTCTGAACGTGCTGACGTCATGTATAACGTTTCCTGAGAAACGCAAACTACTCCCTGATCGACTATAATTTATCAGACAATTTCCTCCGGGTCAAGTCCGGAATGGACCGCGTTCCGCTCCGCCGCTCCGGAATCTCCGCCCGGCGGAACCTCAGCGCTTCTTCCTTTTTTTCTCTGCCCGGGGCTCCTCCTCTTCTTCGCTGTTTTTCCGCCTGCGTTCCTCAAGCTCCTTCACAGCGGCAATGCTCGCCTTGTCCGCGTCGGTCAGTTCTATATCCTTTGTGCCGTCCTTCCCCTCGACCAGGGCTGAGCCCAGATTGATCGCGGTTTTTTCCAGCGCGAGAATGATATTATTGATCTCAGCGATCTTCTCAGGCGAGGTATCAGGCGTGACCGCAAGATCCGTATTGTAGATGATATCCTCCAGACGTCTTCTTACATTGAACAGGTTGCTCCGCACCTCATTGACCGTCTTCTCATCTACCGCGTCTGTCATGGCCTCATGCATGCTGATCACTTCGCCGCTGGACATCTCCAGCTCATATTCGGCGTTGGCGTTGACCACCACAGGTTCGATTCCGATCTCCTTTTTGACGGTTTCGGCAAACTCCAGCTTCGCGTCCGGTTCTCCGTGGACCAGGAACAGCTTCTTGGGAAGCTTCTGGAATCCCTTGAGCCAGGCAAGCAGCCCTTCCTTGTCGGCATGACCCGAAAATCCCTCCAGATTGTGGATCTGCGCTTTAACTTCAATCGTTTCACCGAACAGCGTTACTTCTTTGGCGCCTTCCACCAGCGACCTGCCGAGCGTTCCCTCCGCCTGATAACCGACGAAGACGATGCTGTTCTTTTCGTTCCACAGATTGTGCTTCAGGTGATGCCGGATCCTTCCGGCCTCGCACATGCCGCTCGCCGAGATGATGACCTTGGGCTCATTGTTGATATTGAGCCACTGGGAATCCTCGCTGGAGCGTGTGAATTTCAGGTTTTTGAAATCCAGCGGGTTATCTCCTCTGCTGATATAGTCCTTGGTCTCATCATCGAATACCTGGGAGTTCTTCTTAAAAGCTTCCGTAGCGTTGCTCGCCATCGGACTGTCTACATAAACCATCAGGTTCTCGAAATCCTTGCGGAATTCGGAATCGTTGTCAATCACCCGGTTCAGCTCGTAGATCAGTTCCTGTGTCCTTCCCACCGCGAACGAGGGAATCACAGTATTGCCACCTCTGCGTGCTGTGTCCCTGATGATGTTCATCAGTTTCTTTACATCCATGCTGTTTTCAGGATGCAGCCGGTTGCCGTAAGTCGTCTCCATGATGACGTAATCGGCCTTCTTGATCACTGTGGGATTTCTCAGGATCGGCCGGTCCATGACCCCCAGGTCGCCTGAAAAGACGATCTTGGAAACATTGTCATTCTCGTTGATCCACAGCTCTGTGATCGCGGAGCCGAGGATATGGCCCGCGTCGTTGAATACGATCCTGACCTTGTCGTTCAGCTCGACAAGCTGGTCATACAGCACCGGTTTTACATACTTTAAGGCTTCCTCCGCGTCACTTACAGTATACAGCGGCTCAACAAGCGGCCTTCCGGCTCTCTCATTCCTTTTGTTCGCCCATTCAGCTTCCTTTTCATGGATATACGCCGAGTCCTTCAGCATGATATCCAGCAGGTCGGCAGTCGCGTCAGTACAGTAGATATCGCCCTTGAATCCGCGCTTTACCAGAAGCGGGATCCTACCGCAGTGATCGATATGAGCATGGCTTAAAATCATGAAATCCACGCTTGCCGGATCAAACGGGAACGGTTCGTGGTTCATCTCCTCCTGTGCTTTTCCTCCCTGAAACTGTCCGCAGTCGAGAAGAATGCGGAAATCCTCGGAAGTGATCAGATG
>CADBRP010000104.1 GCA_902797095.1 uncultured Eubacteriales bacterium
ATGGATCCGGAGACGGCTGAGATCAGCCTTTCATTTGTTTCAGAGGAGGAGATACAGCAGCTGAACCGGGATTACCGGGGCGTTGACAGCGTGACGGACGTGCTGTCCTTCCCGCTGCTTGAGGATACCGGAGACCTGATCGTGATCGGAGACGAGGATGAAGCCGAGGATCTGGTCCTGGGAGATGTTGTGATATGCCTTAAGAGGGCTGAGGAGCAGGCGGAGGAATACGGCCATTCGAAACAGCGGGAGGTCGTCTACCTCTTCGTTCACAGCGTGCTGCATCTGCTGGGATATGACCATATGACGGAGGAGGAGCGCACTGAGATGCGTCAGCGTGAGGAAGAAGTGATGGATGAACTGCATCTTTCGAGGAAGGCCGCCCCGCCGGATTATAAAGAGCTGTTCCTGAAGGCGGAGGCCGCCAGGGAAAACGCGTACGCGCCTTTTTCAGGATTCCGCGTGGGAGCGGCGCTGCTGACGGAGGACGGAAAAGTCTACACCGGCGTGAATGTGGAAAATTCTTCCTATGGCGCGACGATCTGCGCCGAAAGGACTGCCTTTGTAAAAGCGATATCGGAAGGGGAACGGCGGTTCACGGCGATCGCGGTTACCGCCGGCGGGGAGACCTCGTATCCCTGCGGCATCTGCCGGCAGTTCATGTATGAGTTTGCCCCTCAGCTGGATGTGGTGACCGGACCGCTGCGGGAGGAGCTTCCGGACGGCGGGCTTTCGGTGATGAAGCTTTCGGAGCTTCTGCCGCGCGGCTTTGTGCTGGAACAGAAAGGAACAGAATAATGACGAGATCAGGTTTCATCGGGATCGTAGGAAGACCGAATGTAGGAAAATCGACGCTGCTGAACGCGATCCTGGGAGAAAAGATCGCGATCACTACCTCCAAACCGCAGACCACAAGAAACACCATCCGGGGAATCTATACACATCTTGCGGAGAATGAGGATGATGACGATCTGCAGATGATCTTCATCGATACCCCGGGAATACACAAGCCCCGCAATAAGCTGGGGGAATTCATGACCGAATCGGCCATCGGCACCTTCCGCGAGGTGGATGTGATCATTTTCATCGTGGACAGCGCGCCGGACAAGGGCCCCGGGGACAGGTACATACTGGAACTCCTGAAGCAGATCAGTACACCGAAGCTTCTGGTGATCAACAAGATCGACACGATGATGCCGGATGAGTTCGAGGCGATCTTCCGGGAGTACGATGCCATGGATATGTTCGAAGGAGTCTACGGCATCTCCGCGCTGGAGGGCACCCATGTGCGGGAGGTGGTGGACAAGGCCGCCGAATATATGGAGGAAGGCCCGATGTATTTTCCGGAGGACCAGGTCTCCGAAGATCCGCTCCGTTTTATCGCGGCGGAGATCATAAGGGAAAAAATACTGCTGTACATGGAGGATGAGATCCCCCACGGCGTCGCTGTGGAGATCGAGGAGTTCGCAGAGGAGGATCATCTGACCCGCATCGGGGCGGTCATCTACTGTGAACGGAAATCCCATAAAGGAATGATCATCGGCAAGGGAGGCCGCAAGCTGAAGGGCATCGGCAAAAGCGCCAGGGAGGAACTGGAGGCGCTGCTTGGAACAAAGGTCTTCCTGCAGACATGGGTGAAGGTAAAGGAGAACTGGAGGGACAGCCAGGCCGCGCTGTCCAATTTCGGTTACAGGGAACAGTAACAGAAAGAGCAGCATGCTTACAGACACAGAAGGAATCGTCCTGCGACAGGTCAGAACTTCATATAACAGGCGCATGATCCTGCTGTTTTCAAGAAAATACGGCAAGATCAGCGCGGGAACCGGGATCGGCGAGAAGGGACGCGGAAAAAATGCCCTGGCCCTGCGCCCGTTCACATACGGCCGGTACGAGCTTTTCCGCGGCAGAGACAGCTACAATATCAATTCCGCGGAGGTGATCAGGAGCTTTTACCGGATCGGCGAGGACGTGGATAAATACATGCAGGGGGCGTACGTTCTGGAATTCACGGAAAAGGCCCTTGAGGAGGAGATGCCCGCCCAGGCGGTGTTCGATCTTCTGATCGAGTTTTTTGACCTTCTCGAAAACCGTGACAGGGGGATCGGAACGCTGGTGCTGGGCTACCAGATCAAGCTGCTGCGGATCATGGGATACCTTCCCCGGACAGACCGCTGCGTCATCTGCGGAGAGCAGAAGGAAACGCCTTATTTCAATATCCCGGAGGGCGGAGTGATGTGCCCGGAATGCGCTGAAAAGCTGAAGGGGATGAAGCAAAATCAGGACGACAGCACGTTGATTTATTGCGGACAATTTGATATAGTTAATATAATCAGATATATTGCGGATAATCCGCTCAGGAAACTGGAAAATATCGCTCTGAACGAGGAAACCGGAAGGATGCTGCAAAAGCTGATCCGGGAACACGCGGCATATCATCTGGATATTTCAAACGTCAGAAGTGAGAAAATGATAGAGTAAAAAACAAAGGAGGAAATGAAGATGGAGATCACTCTGGAAAAGATCGAACTGGTCAAAGACAGGACAGGGGTAACCTACGCTGAGGCGAAAGAAGCGCTGGAAGCGAACGAAGGAAGCGTAGTAGACGCGATCATCGCGATCGAGGAAACTGTTAACGCCGGAAAGAAGAAGAGAGGATTCGGAGAACGCGGCGAGGATCTGTTCGGCAAGCTGAAAGCTCTGGTCAAGAAGGGCAACGTTGCCAGAATCAAGGTAAGAAAGGAAGATGACACGGTTCTGAACGTTCCGGTAAACGCCGGCATTCTGGGAATCGCCATAGCGCCGCTGGCTTCCGTAGTAGCGGTCGTGGCAGCGTTCGGCTTCAAGTGCGCTATCGAGGTCGTCAAAACCGACGGAACCGTTGTTGATGTAAGCGACGCCGTTACCGATACGGTAAGCAATGTAGCTGAGAAGAGCGGCGGTGCTGCTGAAAAGGTAAAGGAAAAGGCTGCTGAGTTCTATGAAAAGGGAAAGAGCAAGGCAGATGAATATTCCGATAAGCTGAAGGACACAGATCTTTATGACAAGGCGAAGGACGCCGCCGGCGACCTGAAGGACAAGGCTGAGGATCTGGCTGATGATCTGAAGGAAAGGGCTGAAGACCTGAAGGGCAAGGCGGGCGATTTCGCCGATGATCTGAAGGAAAAGGCTGAGAACCTGAAGGACAAGGCTGAAGAAAAAGTCGAGGAAGCTGTCGAGGCGGCAGAGGAAGCCGCGGAAGAAGAGGCGGACGCTGCGGAGGAAGCAGCAGAGGAAGCGACTGAAGAAGTAAAGGAGGAAACGGAGGACGCGGAATAATTTCCGCTCCCGTAATATCGATGAGTACAGAAGCAACAATGGAGAAAATCACCGCGCTTGCCAAGAACAGAGGATTCATTTTCCCGGGATCCGAGATCTACGGAGGTCTGGCGAATACCTGGGATTACGGTCCGCTCGGCGTGGAGTTCAAGAATAATGTCAAGAAAGCCTGGTGGCGCAAGTTTGTTCAGGAATCGAAGTACAATGTAGGCCTCGACGCCGCGATCCTGATGAATCCGGAAACCTGGGTGGCCTCCGGCCATGTGGGCGGATTCGCGGATCCGCTGATCGACTGCAAAGGCTGCAGAGCCAGATTCCGGGCGGACAAGCTCATTGAGGACTACCTGGCTGAGCAGGGCGTTACTGACGTGGTCGTGGACGGCTGGTCCAATGAGAAAATGGAGAGCTATATTGCTGAGAAGGGCATCTGCTGTCCGGAATGCGGCAAATCCGATTTCACCGGGATCCGCCAGTTCAACCTGATGTTCAAGACATTCCAGGGCGTAACAGAAGACTCGAAGTCCGAGATCTTCTTAAGACCTGAAACCGCGCAGGGCATCTTCGTAAACTTCAGGAATGTGCAGCGCACAGCAAGAAAGAAGATCCCCTTCGGCATCGCGCAGGTGGGCAAATCCTTCCGTAACGAGATCACTCCGGGCAACTTCACCTTCCGGACCAGAGAGTTTGAGCAGATGGAGCTTGAGTTCTTCTGCAAGCCGGGAACCGATCTGGAATGGTTCTCGTACTGGAAAGACTTCTGTGTGGATTTCCTGAAGTCGCTGGGCATGAAGGAAGAGAACATGCGCCTCAGGGATCATGATCCCGAGGAACTGTCGCATTACAGCAACGCGACGACTGACATCGAATATCTCTTCCCGTTCGGCTGGGGCGAGCTCTGGGGCATCGCGGACAGAACGGACTTTGACTTAAAGCAGCATCAGGAGCATTCCGGTCAGGACATGAGCTATCTGGAGCCGGAAACCAATGAACGCTATGTGCCGTACTGCATCGAGCCGTCTCTGGGCGCGGACCGTGTGGCTCTGGCCTTCCTGGTGGACGCGTATGATGAAGAAGTGCTGACGGACAGCAAAGGAAAAGAAGATATCCGCAAGGTGCTCCGTCTGCACCCGGCGCTGGCTCCGTTCAAGGCGGCGGTCCTGCCTTTGAGCAAAAAGCTGGCTCCGGTCGCCGAACCGATCTACGAGGAACTGAGAAAATATTTCAGCGTGGATTACGACGAGGCCGGATCGATCGGCAAGCGCTACCGCAGAGAGGATGAGATCGGAACGCCGTTCTCGATCTGCGTGGACTTTGATACCCAGGAGGACGGATGCGTCACCATCCGTGACCGGGACACTATGGATCAGATTCGAATCCCTGCAAGTCAGGTGAGAGAATATATCGAAGAAAGGTTAACGTTTTAACAGCAGAAACTGAAGAGGGGAGCAACTCGAAATGAAAAAGTTTGTTTATTCATTCAATGAAGGCTCAAAAGACATGAGAGACCTTCTTGGTGGTAAAGGTGCCAACCTGGCGGAAATGACAAAGATCGGCCTGCCGGTTCCGTTCGGATTCACCGTTTCTACGGAAGCATGCACCAGATACTACGAAGAAGGTCAGAAAATCGGAGATGATATCGTAGCGGATATCTTTGCGAAGCTGGAAGATCTTGAAAATGTTTCCGGCAAGAAATTCGGCGAAGCCGCCAATCCGCTTCTTGTTTCCGTCCGTTCCGGCGCGAAGATCTCGATGCCGGGCATGATGGACACCATCCTGAACCTCGGCCTGAACGATGAGACTGTAGAAGGCCTGTCCGCGCTGACAGAGAATCCGCGTTTCGCGTATGACAGCTACAGAAGATTCATCCAGATGTTCGGCGACGTCGTCATGGGAATCCCCAAGGCGAAGTTCGATGAGATCTTTGACGGCCAGAAGGAAAAGAAGGGCGTTACATATGACGTTGAGCTGGAGACAGAGGATCTGAAGGAGATCATCGCGGCTTACAAAGTCATGTATGAAGGCGAGATCGGCAAGCCGTTCCCGCAGGAGCCGAAGGAACAGCTGATGGAGGCTGTCGCCGCTGTATTCCGTTCCTGGAACACAGAGCGTGCTATTCTTTACAGACAGCTGAACGAGATTCCGGATGACATCGGAACCGCTGTAAACGTTCAGTCCATGGTCTTCGGAAACATGGGAGACACATCCGGTACAGGCGTTGCGTTCACAAGAAGCCCGGTCAATGGTGAGAAGGCTATCTTCGGCGAATTCCTGGTCAACGCTCAGGGTGAAGACGTTGTTGCAGGTATCCGTACACCGCAGCCGATCGCAGAGATGGCAAAGGCGTTCCCGGATGTTTACGGCGACTTCATCAAGATCGCGAACACACTGGAAGAGCACTACAAAGACATGCAGGATATGGAGTTTACAGTCGAGAGAGGCAAGCTCTACATGCTGCAGACAAGAAACGGCAAGAGAACAGCGCCGGCTGCTGTCAAGATCGCAGTCGACATGCAGGCAGAGGGCCTGATCAGCAAGGAAGATGCGGTCATGAGGATCGAGCCTTCCCAGATCGATCAGCTGCTGCACCCGATGTTCGATGCGGACGAGCTGGCAGCTGCAGAGAAGCTGACCAAGGGCCTGCCGGCATCCCCGGGCGCTGCATGCGGAAAGATCTACTTCAGCGCTGCTGACGCGGAAGCTGCAGTTGCGAACGGCGAAAAGGCGATCCTGGTCAGACTGGAGACCTCTCCGGAAGACCTGGCCGGCATGGTAGCTGCGGAAGGTATCCTGACAGCAAGAGGCGGCATGACCTCCCACGCTGCAGTCGTAGCAAGAGGCATGGGCAAGTGCTGCGTATCCGGATGCTCCGAGATCAAGGTCGATGAAGCGAGCAAGACACTGGGTATCGGCGAATACACATTCAAGGAAGGCGATTTCATCTCCCTGGACGGTACCGCAGGCGAAGTCCTGAAGGGCGAAGTCAAGACCGTTCCGCCGGAACTGTCCGGAGATTTCGGAACCATCATGGGCTGGGCTGATGAGATCAGATCCCTGAAGGTCAGGACCAACGCAGACAACCCGAGAGACGCGCAGCAGGCAGTAGACTTCGGAGCACAGGGCATCGGCCTGTGCAGAACAGAGCACATGTTCTTTGAAGAGGAGAGGATCCCGGCGATCCGCCGCATGATCATGGCGGATACTGAAGAAGAGAGAAGAGAAGCTCTCTCCTACCTGCTCCCGTATCAGAAGGGCGACTTCAAGGGCATCTACGAAGTTATGGGCGAAAGACCTGTGACCATCAGACTGCTCGACCCGCCGCTCCACGAGTTCATCCCGCACACGGACGAAGAACTGCATGAGCTGGCTGACCTGATCGGCAAGCCGTATGAAAAACTGGCCAAGAAGGCGGAAGAACTCCACGAGTTCAACCCGATGCTGGGCCACAGAGGCTGCAGACTGGCTGTCACATATCCTGAGATCGCAGAGATGCAGACAGAGGCCATCATCATGGCGGCCATCGAAGTCCGCGCCGAGAAGGGATATGACATCATTCCTGAGATCATGGTACCGCTGGTGGGCATGAAGTCCGAACTGGCCAACGTCAAGGCGACGATCGTTAAGACCATCGACAAGATCTTCGAGAGAGAAGGTGTCAAGTTCGATTACATGGTCGGAACGATGATCGAGATCCCGAGAGCTGCTCTGACAGCTGACGAGATCGCAGAAGAAGCTGAGTTCTTCTCCTTCGGAACCAATGACCTGACACAGATGGGATTCGGTTTCTCCAGAGATGATACCGGCAAGATCATCAAGGAATACAGAGACAAGGGCGTCTTCGAGGATGATCCGTTCCAGAGCCTGGATCAGGGCGGCATCGGCAAGCTGGTGAAGATGGCTGTCGAACTGGGCAAGTCCACAAGACCGAACATCAAGCTCGGTATCTGCGGCGAGCACGGCGGCGATCCCAAGTCCATCGATTTCTGCCACAGAACAGGACTGCAGTATGTATCCTGCTCACCGTTCAGAGTTCCGATCGCAAGACTTGCGGCAGCGCAGGCAGCGATC
>CADBRP010000105.1 GCA_902797095.1 uncultured Eubacteriales bacterium
CGGAATCCGGTTCCGGGAGGCCCTCAACCTCCGCCTCAGGCTCTGTAAAGTAGTTGCTGACGTCCTCAGATACGACAGCCTTGCCCTTTTCCACCTTGGATGAGGGCACGATGCGGTCGAGGCCGCCGCTCATGCCGGCGACCATTTCCTTGTTGTTGATCAGGATCGTAACGGTGCTTCCGCTGCTGTAGATGCCCTTGCGCATCTCCTTGATCTGGTCCTCGATCAGGTAGACCTCCCCGGCGTAACGGTACGGATCCTCCTCGGTATCAAAGGCAACGCCGACGATCTTGACCTGGATGCTGCTGCCGTCCAGCAGATCGATCCTCAGGTTCTGGTCGAGGATCTCCTGGGCGAGATCGTCATTCAGGTTGTATTCGTCATTCTGTCCCTTCAGGACAGCCTCGCCTGCCTTTTCGGGAAGCCTTCCGTAATCCGGCTGCACCGTCAGCTCGCCGGCGCTCCGCGGATACGCCTCATATGAGAGGAAGTCGCTCTCCAGATAAAGCGTGGAATCCAAAAGCACGTCATTGGGAGCGATCATCCGGACATTCGGGATCTTTGACAGGGCGTCGTAATCCTCGTCCTTAAACTCGCTGTTGTCCTGCTTTTTCAGCACGACCCGGTCATTGGAGTAGTTCATGAAATAGTTGCTGTACCCCATTTCCCC
Organism: uncultured Eubacteriales bacterium; assembly: GCA_902797095.1. Lineage (GTDB taxonomy): Bacteria > Bacillota > Clostridia > Peptostreptococcales > Anaerovoracaceae > Lentihominibacter. The sequence goes on from CADBRP010000105.1 coordinate 671, forward strand.
TTTCTCGTACTGTTTGTTGACCAGCGTGGTGTACTGGGATGAGATCGCGAAGACCAGAAACAGGAACACCGCGAGCAAAAGCAGGAATTTGTAAAAGATATTAAAGGTGTTGCGCACGCCCAGTCTGAACTGGCTTCCCCCGGACATGAATCCGGTTCCGCCCATCTGCTTTTCCTCGGGCACGTTCCAGCGCGGGCGGATCACGGCGTTTTCGATGACCTTTCCGTCATGCATCTTGATCCTGCGGGTCGCGAATTCCTCGAACTGGTCGTAGTTGTGCGTGACGACGATGACCAGCTTGTCCTTGGCGATCTCGCTGAGAAGCTCTGCGATGCCCCGGGCGGACTCGCTGTCCAGGTTGCCCGTAGGCTCGTCCGCTACGATGATGTCCGTATCCTTCGCGAGCGCTCTGGCGATGGAGACCCTCTGGCGCTGTCCGCCGGAAAGCTTGGACACCTTGGTCCTGGTAAACTCCGTCAGCCCGACCCTCTCGATGATCTCGGTCACGCGCTGCCTGATCTCCTGCCGGTTGTATCCATTGATCAGAAGGATCAGCTCGATATTCTGGAAAACCGTATAGCTGTTGACCAGATTGAAGTTCTGGAAAATATTGCCAATATATTTCTTGCGGTATTCCTCAAAGTCGGAAGCGAGATAGTGGCTGGTCTCCTGACCGTTGATATACATCTCGCCTTCTTCATAGGAATCCAGTCCGGAAATCACGTTCAGCAGGGTGGATTTGCCGCTTCCGGATTCACCCGTAATAACGACAAATTCTCCAAGGTCAAATTCAAGATTGACCTTGGAGATTCCGCTTGCGATCATTCCCTTACTGTAGTAGTACTTTGATACATTTCGCAGCTGTATCATATTGTTTTTCTGTTCCTTTCCCCTGCAGTCACTTCAGTGTCTGTTCCCTAGTTTGTCAGTGCAGTCTGCAGAGCATCCAGATCAGCGGCAGTCGGATTGATGGAATCCGCGCCTGTGATCAGTCTGTTGTACTCATTTTCATATTCTTCCGCGGAAACAGCATTGCCATCGATGGAGAAGTTCTGCAGTTCCTCCCTTGCCGGCGTGTCGTTGTCCCCGTTCGTCGACGCCTGAAGGCTCTTCACGGAAGCTTCGCCTCCGGACACCGTGACCACGCTGATGTTTTCATCGACCCATTCATCCTTCGCGTTGAACAGCATCAGCACGGAGGGGCTTATGCTCTCATTGAGCAGGATCTCATAGGATGTGTCCGTCTGCCCGTACTTAAGGCCCGCGGTTCCTTCATAGATCTGCTCGACCTGTCCGTCCCTGAACGCGAAAAGCTCCGCCTTCATATTGTGGATCACCAGCATTTCCGGGACCCCGTCGTCATCCATATCAGTGAGTTTTCCTCCGGTCAGATCGCCGCCGTACTCGTCGATCATGGAATCCAGCTGTTCTTTATACGCGATCTGATAATCCGTAAGCTCCTTCTTCGCGGGCTTTGTGGCCTCTGTCGCCGCTTTTGTTTCAGGCGGCTCGGTCTCTGTCTGTTCTGTATCGCCTCCTCCGCACGCGGTCATGGCAAACGCCAGAGCGCACGCGAGCAAAAGCGCAATCAGTTTTCTGTTCATATTGATCCTCCTATCTCGGATTCGCTCCGGCGGACGTTTCCTTCAGGATAACGTCATGCGCGCCGCCCTCCACGATACTTGTGGCGGATACGAGGGTAATCTTCGCGTTCTTCTGCAAATCGGGGATTGTCAGCGTTCCGCAGTTGCACATAGTGGATTTCACCTTCAGCAGCGACTGCCTGACATTGTCGCTTAACGGGCCCGCGTACGGAACGTAGGAATCGACGCCTTCCTCGAACTTCATCTTCGCGTCGCCGCCCAGATCGTACCGCTGCCAGTTTCTCGCCCTGGCGGAACCTTCGCCCCAGTATTCTTTTACATATGTTCCGTTGATGTTCAGGCGGTTTGTCGGGGATTCGTCGAATCTGGAGAAGTATCTGCCCAGCATCAGGAAGTCCGCTCCCATCGCCAGCGCCAGCGTCATATGATAATCGTAGACGATGCCGCCGTCGGAGCAGATCGGAACGTAGATGCCGGTCTCCTCGAAGTACTCATCCCTTGCCTGCGCCACATCGATGACCGCGGATGCCTGCCCCCGGCCAATGCCCTTCTGCTCACGGGTGATGCAGATGGAGCCGCCGCCGATGCCGATCTTCACGAAGTCCGCCCCGGCGTCCGCCAGGAACCGGAACCCCGCCTTGTCAACGACATTGCCTGCGCCGATCTTCACGCTGTCTCCGTACTTCTCCCTGACAAAGGCCAGCGTTTCCTTCTGCCAGTCGGAATAGCCTTCGGAGGAGTCGATGCAGAGCACGTCCGCTCCTGCCTCTACCAGAGCAGGGATCCTCTCTTCGTAATCTCTGGTGTTGACGCCCGCGCCGACAACGTATCTCTTGTTGTCGTCCAGAAGTTCATCGGTATATTCTTTATGAGTGTCGTAGTCCTTACGGAAAACGAAATAGACCAGCCTTTGCTCGTCGTCCACTACCGGGAGAGCGTTCAGCTTGTAGTCCCAGAGCATATCGTTCGCTTCGCTTAATGTGATGCCCTCCTTGGCGTAGACCAGCTTGTCAAAGGGGGTCATGAATTCGGATACTTTCGTTTCGGGATCCAGCCTGCTGACACGGTAGTCTCTGCTGGTGATCATGCCGAGCATTCTGCCTTCGGATGTTCCGTCCTCAGTGACCGCGGTGGTCGAATGCCCGGTTCTTTCCTTCAGTTCCAGGAGTTCGCGCAAAGTCTGGTCGGGGCGGATATTGGTATTGCTTCTTACAAAACCGGCCTTGTGATCCTTGACCCTCTTTACCATCGCTGCCTGGCTCTCGATCGGCTGTGATCCGAATATAAAGGAGATGCCGCCTTCCTTGGCGAGCGCGATAGCCAGACGGTCTCCGGAGACTGCCTGCATGATCGCGGATGTCATCGGTATATTCATGCTGAGTGCCGGTTTTTCTCCCTTGCGAAATTTAACAACCGGAGTTTTCAGGGACACATTCTCCACCCTGCACTCAGCAGAGGAATGTCCCGGAATCAGCAGATACTCGCTGAAGGTTCTGGACGGTTCTTCATAAAAATAGGCCATTGCTGTCTCCTCTCTTCCGTTTTTCTGACTTCTGTCTTAAGGCTCATCATGCTCCGCCAGAAAGCCGGCGGCCGCTTCAATCTCATCTTCCGCAAAAACAGGAAAGCCATCTTCTCTCAGCAGCTCCGCGGCGACTCCCTGCCCGGGGATCTTCCTGCCGGAAAATGTCCCGTCATGGATCACGGCGCTTCCGCACGCCGGACTGCCCTGCTTCAGGATACACATCAGGACGTTCTCCTCCCGGGCAAGCCGGAGAGCTTCGCGGGCGCCTCTCATATACGCGTCCGTCACGTCCCTTCCTTCGATATTGATCACCCGGCCGTCCCTCCTCTGGGCCTCAGGCCTGGGAACAGGAAGCCCTCCGAAAACCTCGGGGCATACCGGGATCAGCCTTCCCTCCTTCTTCCACTGCAGGAAGACCGGATGGTTCTCCGCCTTCGACCTGCCGTCATACCTGACGGCGCGTCCTCCGTACAGACATTCGCTGACCAGTATTTTCCTCAAGTTTTCTCCTCCTGCCGGCGCCGAATGATTATTTGACATATTTTAACTCATTTCCAGCCTTTGCGCAATGCTTTCCGGTCAGGTGAAACCGATATGGAATCTCTGTAAGACGCCGCTCCGCGCCGGATTTGGATTGAATCCTGATTGAATCCGGAATTGAATCTGGAATTGAATCCGGAATTGATATGAGATACCGCCGGTCTGCGGCGAATCCGGAATTGAATAATGATACGCGCCGGCGTATAATGTGTGCATGGGTAAGAAATACATGAGCATGCAGGAAGAACTGGCCGCCAGAAGGGCTGCCAGCGCAGCCGCATCCGAACCCTCACGCCCGAATGATCCGTCGAAGCCGCGGAGTTCCGCGGAAACGCAGGGAGACAATCCCCTTGACGATTTCAGGCGCAACGTCGAGGCGCAGGGTGCCGGCTTAAAACAGCGGTTTCTGAATCCCTCTGCCGAGTCCCGGCAGAGAAAGGAGAACAAGCGAGCCGGGGCCGCCCGGAACGCGCAGAACCGCGGGGATGCGTACGGCCATTTTCAGGCCGCCTCCCCGGCTGAAAAAAAGTTTTCCTTCAAGATGCTGTTCGTGATCCTTGCTATTACATTTGCTATTATCATCTTTGCTTTCGGCGCGACCTCATATGAGTTCCAGCGGATCCTGGACCGGCACAACATCCCGGTTCCCACAGGCACGTTCGACCCGACCGAAACCGACCCGACCGAAACTTACCCGACTGCGTCCGACCCGACCAAAACTTTCCCGACGCGGCCGCCTTCCGGCCGGAACGGTTCCATTACCGAAAGAACCTCACTCGCCGATATCGAAGAATACGTGAATGCTCATACCACCGGGACGCCGGACGAAAGCGCGCTTTTCGGCAAGCCGTTTTCAGGCATCACATCCCATTGCACAAAAACAGGCATGACTGATTCCTGGTACATTTCCGATGGGCGGCTGTATTTCTGGCCCAAGCACCCCCTGTCGGATGACCCTGCCGAAGACATAGAACAGTGGATGCAGTTCTCGGTAGCCATCCGCAACATCCTGAGAGAATCGAATCTGGAGGATACCCCTATTGTCATCGGCCTCAGAAACGCTGACACCTGGGATCTCAAGATGCTCCTGATCGACGGCGATCCGATCTTCCTTTCAAGAGAATACAATACCGGCGCCTACTAGATTCAGTGACACAGCCGCGCCGGAGCATCAGATAAAACAAAGCCCTGCCTTTGCAGGGAACAGACCTGCCTTTGCAGGAAACAGACCTGCCTTTGCAGGAAAACGGAGTTCACACTATGGCAACTTCTCAAATCATACTGTCACTGGTCAAACTGTTTCTTATGATCATCCCCGGCATCGTCCTGTCACGCACGGGCGTGCTGAACGAACAGCAGAGCAAGGGGATCTCTTCCGTTGTCGTCAACGTGACGTGGCCCTGCCTGATCGTAATGTCTCTGCAGCGGGAATTCAGCCGGGAGCTGGTCCTCAACATGGGGATCCTGCTGGTCCTCCTGATAGCGAACATGATCGTCGCCTACATCCTTTCAAGGGCGGCCTGCCGGCTGATGAAAATGGACCAGTCCAAAACCTACCTCATGACATTCATGCTGATCATCGGCAACACCGGCTTCATGGGAATTCCGGTATGCACCGCTCTTTACGGTCCGGAAGGGACTTTTTATGCCGCTCTGATCGACAGCATTTTTGACATCTTTATCTTTACCGGCGGAATGATCCTGATCGAAAAATCCACCGGCAAGCACATCGGCCTCAGCCCGAAGCATTTTATGACTCCCGGATTCTGGTCCATCATCATCGGCCTCGGCCTGTTTGTCGCGCGCATCACTCTTCCCGAGATCATCGCGGGCCCCATGCAGGTGATCGGCTCGGCCACCTCGCCTCTGGCGATGATGATCGTGGGATACCAGCTCGGGAAAATAAAAATCCGAGAGCTCATAGGAGACCCTCGGTTATATGTTCTTTCCGGAATCAAGCTGCTCTTGCTGCCGCTGATCTTTCTGATCATCGTACATCTGATTTTTCCGGACATGCCTCTGCTGGCAAAAGTTCTGGCCGTGGAATTCGCGACTCCGGTCGGCGTTGTTTCCACGATCTACACCCAGCAGTATGACGGTGATGTCAGTTTTGCGACCCGCGGCGTCATGCTTTCGACCGTGCTCTCGCTTCTGACACTGACGCTGTTCGCCATCGCCGCGGAGATGATCTGAGCAGGCCGCGGAGATGAATTGATCCGGTTACGGAGACGATCCGGCTCGGCGGTTCCTCAGGAGTTTCTCAACGGTTCCTCAGGAGCCACTCCGCCGCGTAGGTGCAGGTCGCTTCAGGCTTACAGCCGCGGCGTTCAATTTCCTCCACCGCTGCGACCACCAGCTGTTCCGCAATGCCCTTTCCTCTCTCCGTCGTATCGACGTCTGTGTGCGTAATCGTAATGACGCCCGGTTTGGTTTCGTGGAAATCGATCTCCGCAAAAGGAATCCTGTCATCATTTACAGCAAAAATCCTGTTTTTCTCATATCTCAGTTCCATCGCAGTCCCTCCTTTGATCTGCCGCTGGTCCGGCTCTGGTCCGGCTTCGGTCCGGCTTCGGTCCGCCCTTGATTCGGCTTTCCATTCGGCTTCGATCCGGCTCTGATCCGGCTTTGGTCCGGCGCCCGCCCTGCGGCGGAGCTTCAGCTTTTCGTATACTATACCATAAATCCCGCGCTGTGGGATACCGGCTTTGGAATTTTCGGGTTCCGCGTTCAGCCGACGGCGCC
>CADBRP010000106.1 GCA_902797095.1 uncultured Eubacteriales bacterium
ACTAAACAGACCCCTGGTTTTGTAGTAAAACAGCCTGCCTTTGCAAGGATCTTACTAATCCGCCGCAGCAGTCGCCCTGGAGATGAAGCCAACCGGCGCCGCCGCCCCGGAGATGAAGCCAACCGGCGCCGCCGCCCTAGAAATGGAACCAACCGCCGGCGCCAACCGCCAAAACCACCGCCCCGGCAAAAAGCGAAAGGACACAGCTGATGCTGTGTCCTTTCGTTTGGTAAGGATTAAAGTATCGGAACGTGTCCGGCGTCTGTAACGCCGCAGGTTCCTGGTGGTGTCGTTTTCCGGAACTCCCTCTAGAACTCCTTTTAGGAGTTCCCCTTTGAAGCTCCTTTCGGAGCTTCCATTTCGGGATTTCTTAGAAGTTGAAGTCTTCGCTGGCAGCTTCCATCTCGTTCATCAGGCTGCTGACTACATCTTCTCTCATCTCTCTTGCAGCGCCGTTTGTTCTCATCGCCATCTCGGCAACGTCTCTCTTGGTTCTGCTGTCAACTCCGGCAACCGCGGAAACCGCGCTTCTGCAATAACCCATCATCTGCTCTCTTGTCATCATGTTCTTCATTTTCTTTTCCTCCTTGTTTTATGGATAGCCTTGCGACTTTTGTTTTGTTTTTCTCTGTGTCTGTATTATAATAGGAGGGAAAGTAAAAGTAAAACGGTGATTTCTTTTTGCAAATTAAAGTATTTCTTATACCCCATTAAGGGCCCCGGAGGAGCGCTATGGAAAAACTCAACGCTGCTGTATTTCTAAAAGTAACGGAAACCGGAAGCTTCAAGCGAGCCGCCGATATGCTTGGCTACACTCAGGCCGGCATCAGCTATATTATCGGCGCCATGGAGGAGGAACTTGGCATCCGCCTGTTCCACCGGGAATACGGAGGAGTCCGTCTGACGTCCGAAGGCGAGCAGCTTCTGCCGCTGATCCGCCAGATCGCTGACAGCGAGCGCCATCTCCAACAGGCTGTCAATGATATCAAGGATCTTCATTCCGGAACGATCCGCGTATCCACCTTCAACAGCGTTTACGTTCACTGGCTTCCCAGGATCATCCGGAAATTCCGGAACCTCTACCCCGACATCGAGATCGAGATCGTCAGCTGTGAGGAAGACCGTGAAAACGAAGAGCTTATCGCGGACCGCGAAGTGGACTGCGGCTTTTTTGCGCATGACCTTTCTTCGCAGATCACCGGAGTCGAATCCTTCGACCTGATGGTGGAATCGCTGCAGGTGGCCGTCCCGCCGGATCATCCCATGGCGGGCAAAAAGCGTTTCCCGCGGGCTGAGCTCGGCAATTATCCGTATATCATGTTCAGCTTTGACAAGCCGAATTTCAACGACATGGTGTTCGGAGGAGAAATCACGCCTCAGACAACGCTGACCGTGGACAACGACTACGCCGCCATGTCCATGGTCAGTCAGGGGCTTGGCATCTGCCTCTTTCCCCAGCTTTTGCTTAACGACCAGCCGTACCGCATCCGCTGCCTGGAACTGGATCCGCCGCTTCACCGGGTCATCTGCATCGGTACCAAATCAATGGATTCCTGCAGCAATGCCGCAAAGGAGTTCATCCGCTGCGCGAGGCGCTGGGCCGAAGAGCAGCATTTCCACTGAGCCGCGGGTCAACGCGGGTCGGCAGATCGGTCGTCGCGCGCGAGCCTGCCGCGAACCGCTGCTCAACCGCGTGCCGGAAGTTCAGTCGAACCTCGCAAGTCAGCCGCTCAACCGCGTGCCGGCCGCTCAGTTCTTGAACGAATGCACCGGGGCAGGCATGCGCCCTCCCCGTTCGATGAACCGGCTGCTGTCAAAACGGTTGATCCCCATGACCGGCGCGGACCCGAACAGTCCGCCCCAATCCGCGGTGTCACCCTCTTTCATGCCGTATACCGGGATCACCCGGACCGCGGTCGTCTTGTTGTTTATCACACCGATAGCCGCTTCATCCGCAATCATGGCGGAGATCGTTTCCGCGGGCGTATCCCCCGGAATGGCGATCATATCAAGTCCTACAGAGCAAACGCTGGTCATTGCCTCCAGCTTATCAAAGGTCAGGCATCCGTCCTGCGCCGCGGCGATCATCCTGTTGTCCTCACTGACCGGAATGAACGCGCCGGAAAGTCCTCCGACATGGCCGGACGCCATGATGCCGCCCTTCTTTACCGCGTCGGTCAGCATCGCCAGCGCGGCGGTGCTTCCATGCGCGCCGCAGCGTTCCAGTCCCATGACTTCCAGGATCTCAGCAACGCTGTCCCCAATCGCCGGGGTTGGCGCAAGGGAAAGATCCAGAATTCCAAACGGGATCCCGAGTCTTCTGCTGACTTCTCTTCCGATCAGCTGCCCCGCGCGGGTGATTTTGAAAGCGGTCTGCTTGATCGTCTCGGCGATCTCATCCACGGAAGCGTTTTCCATTCCCTCCAGGGCAGTCTTTACAACGCCCGGGCCGCTGACGCCGACATTGATCACATTCTCTGCCTCGCCGATGCCGTGGAACGCGCCCGCCATAAAGGGATTGTCCTCGACCGCGTTGGCGAACGCGACGAATTTCGCGCAGCCAAAGCTCTGTTCTTCTCTTGTAAGATATGCTGTTTTAAGGATCATCGGCCCCATCCTGCGGACCGCGTCCATGTTGATTCCTGATTTTGTAGATCCCAGATTAATGCTCGAGCAAAGGCTGGACGTCTCGGACAGCGCGTACGGGATCGCGTCAATAAAGCTCTCGTCGCTCTTTGTACAGCCTTTATGCACCAAAGCCGAAAATCCGCCGATAATATCAACCCCGACTTCTCTCGCGGCATTGTCCAAAGCCTTCGCGTACAGCAGCCACTCCTCCGTACTGCCGGCGGCGGCAAGAGCGATCGGCGTAACGGAAAGTCGCTTGTTGACGATGCTGATGCCGTACTCGTCGCCGACCTCATCCGCGACCTTCACCAGGTTTTCCGCGAGTCGGGTGATCTTGTCGTAGACCTTCCGGGAGGATTCCCTGTGATCCCTGCCGAAGCAGTCCAGAAGGGAGATGCCCATGGTGGTCGTCCTGATGTCCAGATGTTCCCGCTCCAGCATGTGGATGGTTTCAAGAACGTCTTTATAAATCGCCATCTTCCCCTCCTAAATCTTATGCATCGTGTCGAATATTTCTTCCTTCTGCGTACGGATCGATACGCCGATCTCATCCCCGAGCGCGCTCAGGGCGTCGTTCAGCTGCTTGAAGTCGGTTTTTGATTCATCGATCTTCACCAGCATGAGCATGGTGAAGTATTCCTGCATGATCGTCTGCGTAACGTCCTCAATGTTGACGTGAAGATCGTTCAGCACCTTGGATACCCGGTACATGATTCCGACCTGATCTTTTCCGATTACTGTGATTATCGCTTTCATGATTCCTCCGCTCAAAGCGTTCTGCTGGCTTTTGTGAGTTCCCGGCTCCGCCGCGCGGGGCCGCCCGTTCCTAGATTTCCTTTTCGATACGTCCGCTCACGATCCACGGCGCCGGCTCCCTGACGAACGTGTTGTTAGGCCCCAGCCTGTTGACGCACGCCTGGATCACCTCCGCGTCCTTGATTCCCTTGCTGTCAAAAAGATCCTTCAGCCGTCCGGCTTCCGCAAAGTCCAGCGTATAGACCACGAGAATGATATGCGGATTCAGCTTCATCAGACAGTCGATCTCCTGATTCAGGCTCGCCGACGCCACGATGAACGCGATGTCCGGCGGCGGGAATGCTCCCATGACCTCATCATCCACATGATCGGCGATGGTCACATTCCGCAGATCGTAGTATTCGATATTTTCCTCCAGCGCTGCCCTTTGCTTGCCGTTGTACTCCACCGCGATGACGGTGCCCTCGCTGGCGCGGAAAGCTGTATCTATCGCGATGACTTCGCCTCCGACTACGCAGACGGTGTCCTCCTTGTCGATGCGCATCTTGTCCAGAATGATGGTTCTGATCTCATCTCCCACCTTCTTGAAAGACTTCCGCATCGTAACATCGCCCAGCCCGCTTTTGTTCGTGCTGACCGCGTTGGGATTGACCAGCAGCATGCCGGCGGAAGCGTTGATTCCCCGGTCGATCATGAACCTGACGTCGTCATGCTTGATCTCGCCGACGGGGTCGGACCCCTCGTTGTACCAGACCTCCACATCGCCGAGCCCCGCGTTCCACATCCTGTAGAACACTTCCGTATCGCCAGCCTCTACGAACGCCAGCACTGCCTTATGGGATTCCACTGTCGGAATGATATTCATATTTTTTTTCGTGATATCCATCATCTTGATCTGTTCAAGATCGATGGGCGTATTTTCCGCAAAATACTGCAGCCACTGCAGGATCACTTCATTTGTGAAAAGCACGTCTTTTGCCATGCCGGACCTCCCTTCTTACATCTGGTCACGATTTATGGTATTACTATACCATTATATGAATTTTTTTTCAACGAATCAGGAGAGGCGCGAACTTTCTCTTTTTGCGCAAAGGCAGATGGAGTATAATTATGTCAGTAAGATAATTCCGCGTAACAACAGGAGATTAAAAAATGAATTTACTTAGTATTTTGACCAGTGCGCTGACCTCCGGTTCAGCTCTGCAGGCTCTCTCCGCAAAGACAGGACTGTCCGAGAAACAGCTGAAGCTGATTCTCGCTATTGCGATTCCCCTGCTCCTTAAGAAAATGACATCCAACGCCTCCAACCAGTCCGGCGCGAATTCACTGCTCGGGGCTCTGGCTCAGCACCAGGGCACCAAGTCCGTTGAAGACCAGCTGAATGAGGCGGACACCGAAGACGGCGCAAAGATCGTCGGTCACATCTTCGGCGATGACCAGGACAATCTGGTTAATTCCGTAGCTGAAGAAGCGGGCGTTGAATCCGATCAGGTAAGAGGTGTCCTCGACATCATCTCCCCGACAGTACTGAACGGTCTTTCCGCAGCGACACAGAGCGCCCAGACCCAGCAGGCTTCCGGCGTCAACCTCGCTGACGGAATCGATCTCGGAGATATCCTTGGACTGCTCGGCGGAGCTTCCGCGGCTCCCGCTCAGCAGGTACAGCAGCCTTCCGGCGGCGGCCTTCTGGCTTCCCTGTTCGGCGGTGCTGCTCCCCAGCCGGTTCAGCAGTCTGCCGGCGGCGGCCTTCTCGCTTCTCTGTTCGGCGGCGCCGCGCAGCCCGAGCAGGATCACAGCGTCAACGGCACACAGCTGATCAACACACTGCTGTCGCTGATGAAATAAGAAGTGCGATTCGGGCTCGGCCCGGTGCACGCAAAACCAAATCAAAATCAGAATTAATGGAAAATCGATGGTTCGGCCGAACCATCGATTTTTTGTTTTAAGCCAGTATGCCCCGGCGCTGTGGATTCTTCTGATTCGATGAATTCTAATGGTTCAGCGGATTCCAAGCGGCCTTTATTGGACTTTTTCAGTCTGGCGAAATATATTCCAACTTTGGCCGAAGAAATCTTGGACTATTTATAATCAAAAGCTGTTTATTCCAAAATCAACCTATATAGCAGAACGAAAAAAGGCAGAAATTGGATTATATCCAATTCCCGCTTTCATCTAGACCGGGAAGCAAATTTATATCTTTTCTTCAATCTGAACGGTCATTTTGTATAAAAATCTTCTTCTGCACCCTTATATACGGTGTTAGTTCAGGCTTACTTAGACAAAAGTGCCCGATATGCGAGTAAAAAAGTATACCTGAATTTCATTTGGAGGGTGCCCCGGACAGAATTTAGACCTTTTACCTGTCTGGAGGACAGTTTTTGTATAAATTTGCTTCCGGATTTTGAAGCGCCTAAAGAAGCCCGAGCAGCTCCATCGGATCCTGAAGAATATAATCCGGAGCTTCGCCGGGGGCGAAGTCCTGCATGCTTTTGCCGCCGAG
>CADBRP010000107.1 GCA_902797095.1 uncultured Eubacteriales bacterium
AACATGTTCCCCGGTCCCTTGAGGGACTTTGTCTCGATCAGCGTATTCGTGATCTGGCGCATCGGCGCGAAGATCTGCGCCGGCTTTTTCTGCGGCGCTAGCCTTTTCAGGGCCTGCTCCGAAGGAAGCTCAATATTGACGCTGAGCCGGTCCGCGTAGAGTCCGATCTGATGGATCAGCTCCGGCGACACGCCCGGTATGATCTTGGCGTGGATATATCCCGCGAAGCCGCATTGCCCGCGCAGGATCATAAGGCACCGCAGTATCCTTTCAGCGGTATAATCCGGGGAGATCTCCACAGCGGAGCTTAAAAACAGGCCTTCTATATAATTTCTCCTGTAGAATTCCATGGTCAGCGCCGCGAGTTCCTCAGGTTCGAAGCTCGCTCTCGGGCAGTCGCTGTCCCGCCGGTTCACGCAGTATTCGCAGTTGTACACACAGTTATTGGTGAACAGGATCTTGAGCAGTGAGACGCAGCGGCCGTCCGCTGCCCATGTATGGCAGATGCCTGACATGTGAGCGCTTCCCATCCTTCCGCTTCCATGCCGTCCGGCGCCGCTGCTGGAACAGGAAACGTCAAATTTGGCGCTGTCCGCCAGGATGCTGAGCTTTTTCATAAGGATCTCTTTCATCGTCTGTTTCCTCCGCCCTCCCTCCGGCGCCCTTTCGCATTCTTTGATCAGTAATATTTTACCCTAACCAGAACATATGTTCAAGAACAAATATTCTTTCTGCCAAACAGAAGGAAATACGTTATAATAACAGAGTTATGAGTAATCGGCGCTGACGCCGGAAAGGAGCCTTCACATGCCCCGCGCAGTCATCATCACATCCTGGATCGAATACGATCCGGATCTCTGTTCCCTTCTGCGGGAAGACGATTACATCGTCTGCCTTGACAGAGGCTATGAGATCGCGGCGTCCCTGGGGATCACGCCGGATCTGATCCTGGGGGACTTTGATTCCGCGCAGGCTGCTCCGCCGGAGGATATCGGCGTTCCGGTCCTTCGGTATCCGCCGGAAAAGGACTACACCGATCTGGAGCTCGCCCTGCGTGTCCTCGATCCCAAAGACTGGCCTGATCTTCTGATCATCGGCGGTCTGGGCGGAAGGCTGGACCATACGGTCGCGAACATCCAGATGCTCGCCGGCTATACTGCCGCCAGCGGTTCCGCGCCCGCAGAAAGCGGCCCGCGTCCCGAAGAAAATGAAGATCCGGAGCACTGTTTCCGCCGGATCCTAATCCGGGACGGGCGCAATCTTTGCTTCGCCGTCAGAGCAGGCGGAGCAGACGGTTCAGCACCCGGTTCAGAGGCAGAACCGGCGGCAGGTCCGTCCTCCGGCTTAGAAGCTGATCCGGCACCCGGCCCTGTGCATGTATCCATCGATCCGGCCCTTATGGGAACCGACGGAAAGGACTGCTATTTTTCACTCTTCCCCCTGAGCGGAGAGTGCGGCGGCCTTACGCTTCGCGGCGCGAAATACACTCTGGAGGAAGCCGTCATCAATATCGGTTCCTCCCTCTGCACAAGCAATGAATTCACGGAAGGACCCGCGGAGCTTTTCCTCAGGTACGGAACTCTGCTGGTCGTTCTCACACTTAAAGAGACAGCATTAACCTCGAAAGGAGTCTGACATAAATCATGAAAGAACTACTGATGGGAAATGAGGCGATCGCTCTCGGCGCACTCGCCGCGGGTGTGCAGGTCGTCAGCGGTTACCCCGGCACCCCGTCTTCCGAAGTGCTGGAGACCATCGCGAAACGCAATCCCGGGCATGTGCACGTGGAATGGTCCGTCAATGAAAAAGCAGGAGCCGAGGTAGCGGCAGGCGCCGCGTATACCGGCGCCCGGGCCATGGTCACCATGAAGCAGATGGGCTTAAATGTCGCGTCCGACCCGGTCATGTGCGTAAACTACATCGGCGTTAAAGGCGGTCTCGTCGTCTACGTCGCGGATGATCCGGGCCCCATATCCTCCCAGACGGAGCAGGATACCCGCCACTTCGGCAAATACGCCCGGATTCCGGTCTTTGACTGCGACAGTCCGGCGCAGGCATTCCAGGCTGTGCAGGACGCCTTCTCGTTTTCAGAGAAGCACGAAACCCCTGTCATCCTGCGTTCGACCACCCGCGTCTGTCACGCGTGTGAGGACGTTGAGATCCCGGACAGTTTCCCCGGAAAAGCCTCTGCCGCGTTCGAAAAGGATCCGAAATGGGTCATTTTCCCGGGCCTGTCCTATCAGAACAAAAAGAAGATCGTGCGCCGCGAAGGGGAATTCTCCGCGGAATTCTCAGAGTACGCCGGCAACACACTGGAAGGAAACGGCCCCGCGGGAATCGCCTGCGGCGGCATCAGCTACGCCTATGTAAAGGAAGCCATCCGCGGACTGGAGGAGCACTTCACGGTACTGAAGGTCGCGACGCCGTATCCGTTCCCGTCACAGCTTGCCCGCCGCTTCATGAAGCAGTGCGAAAAGGTCCTCGTTTTTGAGGAGCTCGACCCCTACATCGAGGACGCGCTGATCTACGAAAAAGGAATTGCGGACGAAGGCGAAAGCTTTCCTCCCGTTCTCGGCAAACGCTCCGGAACGGTCCCCGCGGCAGGAGAACTGAGCGCGGTCACCGTCTCTGAAATCATCGAAAAGGAAACCTCGGTCCCGGCATCCATCATCGTGCCGAAGCCGGAAGGCAGGCCGGATCTCCCGGTCCGTCCCCCGGTGCTCTGCGCGGGATGCCCCCACCGCGGCTCTTTCTACGCCGTCAAGCAGGCCGTGCAGAAGGCTCTGAAGTCCGCCGCAAAGGCAGGGGATTCCGCTCCTTTCACACAGGCGGTCTTTCACGGCGATATCGGCTGCTACACACTCGGCAACGCCGCTCCCCTGAACATGGTCGACACCTGCCTTTGCATGGGCGCGGGCATCACCATGGCCCAGGGCATGAACCATGCGGATCAGACATCGCTGAATTTCGCCTTCGCGGGAGATTCCACATTCTTCGCCAGCGGAATCACCGGCGCGGTAAACGCGGTCTACAACCAGGCCGACATGATCCTCTGCATCCTCGACAATTCCACCACGGCAATGACCGGGCACCAGCCGCACCCCGGCATGGGCGTCACCATGATGGGAAAACGCGTGGAGCCCGTCGATATCATGAAGGTCCTGGAGGGGATCGGGGTCCCGTGGATCAGGGAATGTGACCCGCTGGACCTGGAAGGCACTGTCAGCACAGTTACCGAAGCCATTCACGAAAGCGGCGTGCGGGCGATCATTTTCCGCTCCCCCTGCATCGCGCTGTTTAAGCCGAAGGAGCTCTGCGTCGCCGACCTGGAGAAATGCGTCGGCTGCGGACGCTGCATCCGCGAGATCGGATGCCCCGCGATTTCCCCGGTATCCCCGGAACCCGGAAACGACGGCGGAGCCCCGTCCCGAAGGAAAGTGCGGATCGATCCCGCGCTCTGCACCGGATGCGGACTCTGCGCGCAGATCTGCCCCGCGGAATGCATCAGAAAGGAGGCCCGGTGATGACCAACGCTCAGGAAAACAACAATATGATACGAAGCTGTCTGCTCTGCGGCGTCGGCGGCCAGGGAACCGTTCTCGCCTCAAGGATCATCGCGGCGGCGGCCATGAACAGAGGGCTCTCCGCGAGAACCGCGGAAACTATCGGCATGGCGCAGCGCGGCGGATCAGTGGTCAGCCACGTACGGATCGGACATTCCATCGCCTCCCCGACGATTCCCAAAGGCAGGGCTGATGTCCTGCTGGGATTTGAGCCGGGGGAGACCGCGGCCTGCCTGGACTATCTGAAGCCGGGCGGGACGGTGATCGTCTGCAAAAGGGAGATCACCCCGGTCACGGCAGCGCTGGGACTCAGCGGCTACCGCGGCGAATCCTGCCTCGAATATATGTTGGCTCATACAGAGAAATGTTATATTATAGACGGTGACAGCATCTGTGAAGCCTGCGGTTCTCCGAAGGTCCTGAACGTCGCCGCGGCGGGCGCCCTGTGCGCGTGCGGTGAAATGGACCTGGATCCGGAGGACTTCAGAGAAGCGCTGCGCCAGAGGCTGAAGCCGGCGCTTCTGGATATGAATCTTCTGGCATTTTCGCTGGGGATGGAAGCCGTTCAGACACAGGAGTAATAATAATGGAAATGAAACAGGAAACTCTGGAAAAAATCAGATTTCAGATGAAACGGGTCAAGGCCGCGGGCGGTTTCTACGCCAAACGGCTTGAGGGCATCGACCCGGAGGATATCACGTCCCGTGAGGATTTTGAAAAGCTCCCCTTCTCGGAGAAAGCCGATCTGAGAGACGCCTATCCGCTGGGGCTTTCCGCCGTTCCCGAGGATGAGATCGTCAGGATCCACTCCTCCAGCGGAACCACCGGAACCCCCTGCATCATCCCGTACACAAAGAAGGATGTGGACGACTGGGCAGAGCTGTTCAAGCGGTGCTACGAAATCGCGGGGATCACAAAGGAGGACCGAATCCACATCACTCCGGGATACGGTCTGTGGACAGCAGGAATCGGATTCCAGCTCGGCGCGGAAAAACTCGGCGCCATGACGATCCCCATGGGCCCGGGAAACACCGACAAGCAGATCAAATTCATGAAGGACATGCGTTCCACAGTTCTCTGCGCCACTTCCTCCTACGCTCTGCTGCTTGCCGAGGAGATCGAAAAGCGCGGCTGCGGGGATAAGATCTGCCTCCGCAAAGGCGTGATCGGCTCGGAGCGCTGGGGCCCGAAGATGCGCGCCCGCATCGCCAACGAGCTTGGAGTTGAACTCTATGATATTTACGGCCTGACCGAGGTCTACGGACCCGGCATCGCCATCAACTGCGAATACGAGACCGGCATGCACTATTTCGATGATTACCTCTACTTCGAGGTCATCGACCCGAAGACCGGTAAAAACCTCCCCGACGGGGAGCTCGGCGAACTGGTCATCACGACCCTGGAAAAGGAAGGCGCTCCGCTGATCCGCTACCGGACTCATGACCTGACCCGGATCATCCCGGATGACACCCCCTGCCCCTGCGGACGCACCTGGCCGAGGATCGACGTCATCCTCGGACGGACCGACGACATGGTCAAAGTCAAGGGAGTCAACATCTTCCCCGGACAGATCGAGGAGATCCTGAAGGATATCCACGGCGCCAGCAGTGAATATCAGATCTTCATCGACCACGAAAACGGCAGGGACAAGATCACGCTCTTCGTTGAGACCCCGCTTCAGGGCGACGAACGCAAGGCTCTCGAAAAGGAAGTGCGTGACAAGATCAAATCTGTCATCAATGTCGGCGTTATCCCAAAGGCAGTAGAGGTCGGGGATCTGCCGCGCAGCGAGAAGAAGACCACCAGGGTATTCGATTACAGATACTGATCGTTTCCCCCGGAGCGTACCCGGCATCCAAAAAGGATAAAAAAAAACAGAAATCCCTGTTTTTTATCCGGCACTGTGTTCAAACACCGGTCTGAAGCCCTTGCTGCACGGTCAAAATGCAAAATAAAAATAAAATCGGTTGTTTTTATCCGGAAAATGAAAAATATGGATAAAAACAACCGTTTTTTTAAATAGTTTGCACTTTTCCCTGGATTCCGGCGCATTTTTGCCTCAGACAGCGCTTCGGAATGCAAAAAAATTCAAATGCAAAAAACTTTTATCCGGCGTTTCGGGCCAGCCTTTACAGCATCGCCAGAATCGTTTCCTTCGGCTGCACGCCGATGATCTTGCCGTGTTCTTTTCCGTCTTTAAACATGATCAGCGTCGGGATGCTCATGATGCCAAACTGTGCCGCAAGTTCAGGATCATTGTCAACATCGACCTTGCCTACCTTGAGCTTCCCCGCCATTTCACCGGCGATCTCCGAGATTGTCGGCGCGACCATCTTGCAGGGACCGCACCATGTCGCCCAGAAGTCCACCAGGACAGGCAGATCGGATTTCAGTACTTCCTCTTCAAAATTATCCTTTGTCAAAACGATCTCTTTCATCGCTTCTCTCCTTTCTGTTCCGGCTGTACAGCCGTATTTTTTCGGTAGTATCATACCACACCTTTTTATCCCCGTCATCCCTCTGGGCAAGATAATCTGTTCCCTTTTCAAATCCTTTCGTGTATAATAGGGCCATTATCGCACAGGGTAATAAACAGCATACTCACAGAAAGGAGCCCCCTGCGGGAAATCTGAAACCATGATCTACAACAATATACTGGAAGCTATGGGAAATACGCCGATCATCCGGCTGAATCATCTGC
>CADBRP010000108.1 GCA_902797095.1 uncultured Eubacteriales bacterium
GCGCCATTGCCGTTCTGATTATTGCTGTCTTTTGAATTGTTGTCCTGCGAAGCATTGTCGGAACCATTCACCAATGTGTCGGATTCCGGCGCGTCCTGTTTTTGCTGATTCTGGGAAGAGTCCGCGTCCTTTTGCTGATTCTGGGAAGGGTTTCCGCCCTGTTCCTGTGAAGTGACCTGCGGAGGAGGTCCTCCGGGCGGGCCGGAAATGCTTTTTCCCGCCGCGTGGGCGGTGAAGACCATGCAGGCCGCGAGCAGAACAGCGATTCCGATAGTAATGAGATTTTTATGAGTTCGTTTCATATGAGTATCCTTTCGCTGATTTGCCGGTAATGACGGATGGTATCAGTACGCGCATCTGATAAAGGATATTCTCGTTCTTTTCTGTGACATGTTTGTGAAAGATTTTCGTAGTTTTCGAGATGGAAAACTGAACAAAGCAAAGACAGGCCGCTGCATTCCATTAGTAAAAACCGGCGTTATATCCGCTGTTTTACTAGAGTTGGCCTATTATTTTTAGAAAGAATTGAAGGGTTATATGCTGGTTTACTAAAAAAACAGGTGATTTCTGACATTAATTTCCATTTGAGGTGCAAATACGGGGCTTCTGAGCTTAAATATTAGTAAAACGCTATTCAGCCAGGCATTTCTTACTAAACTGCTCATGACTTTTCTAGTAAAAGCGGTATGAACTGAGCTGGTTTTACTAAACGGGCCTCGCAACGAGCCTCCCGCAACGAGCCCTCGCAACGAGCCCCCGGAAAGGGCCTCCCGCAAAAAACCTCCAACACATTCACTGCCCTTCCGCGGAGATCTCCCGGACTGCGGACAGAAATGCCTCGATCTCTTCAGAGGATGTGAACAGGCCGGGACTGACACGGACCGTCCCGCCCAGATTGAAAGTCCCGAGCGTACGGTGCGCGTCGGGGGCGCACTGAAGGCCGGCGCGGACGGAGATGCCGTAGGAGGTCTCCAGGATCATGGCGGCGTCAGCGCAGTCGAGGCCGTCAATGTTAAAGGAAACGGCAGCGGCGCGGGGGCCGGAAAGCGGGCCGTAAACTGTGATGCCGGGGATGGCAGCAAGGCCGCTGACCAGGGTCTGAAGCGTGCGCTGCTCCTCATGATAAATGGCAGAGACCGAACGCTCCAGGATGAACCGGGCGCCGGCGGCGAGCCCCGCGATGCCGATGGTATTCGGGGTGCCGGCTTCGTAGTGCCAGGGGAGCTGCTCCGGCTGCAGACGGACATCGGAGAATTCGCCGGTTCCGCCGGAGCGCAAAGGCAGGGGAGAGACCCGTTCCGAAACATACAGAACACCTGTCCCGGCAGGCCCGAGCAGAGATTTGTGCCCGGGGAAAGCCAGAAGATCGATATGCATTCCGGACGCGTCGATGGGGACAGCGCCGGCAGTCTGAGAAGCATCGACAAGGAAGGGAATCCCGCGTTCATGGCAGACCTGCCCGATTTCCCCGATGGGATTCAGAGCCCCGCTGACATTTGAAGCGTGCGTCACGGCGACCAGCTTCGTCTCCGGCCGGATCGCAGACCGAACGGCTTCAGGGGAGACTCCGTCAGCAGGATCGGCGGCAAGCTTTGTGACAAGAACGCCCGCGTCCTCCAGATAAGCCAGAGGGCGGGTCACCGCGTTGTGCTCCATGCTGCTTGTGATCACATGATCTCCGGGGGAAAGCATTCCCTTAAGAGCAAGATTCAGCGCGTCGGTGGCGTTGAGAGTGAATATGATTCTGGAAGGGTCCGGCACATTGATCAGCTGCGCCAGCAGCTCCCGGGCAGTATCAAGGATCTCTGCCGCGCTGCGGGCTCCCTCTGACGTTCCGCGTCCCGGATTGCCTCCAAGGCGGACAGCTTCCGAAACGGCGCTGCAGACGGTTTCAGGTTTCGGCCAGGAAGTGGCCGCATTGTCAAGATAAATCATGTGATCAGACTCCTTCACTCATATCTGCGCATAGTATACCATGAGACCGTGCTGTACCGCAAAGGCAGGGAGGACAGGACAGCAGGAATATTTCCGGCCCCCGGAGAATAGATCCGCTTCTGATTCAGTGCAAAAAGGTTCTGTTTTTTACGCAAACTCGTACGTTGACCTTGTAATTTTTAACTGATAGAATTTTACTGTACAAGAACAGGAAAAGAAAATAGATTGAGATTCCGCTGAGGAGGGATAATCATGAGTTTCAGAAAAATGACGCTGAAAATCAATGGCGCGGATCGGATGTTCATCTGCGATCCGGACAA
>CADBRP010000109.1 GCA_902797095.1 uncultured Eubacteriales bacterium
CTCGGCGAACGGTTCGTCGGCATGACAGATACGTATGACAAAGACATGCAGGAGACAGTTCTCTCCATCGGGGAGAAAAACAACATCCCTGTACACAGCGGAATTTACCTTCAGGTGACAGGTCCCCAGTATGAAACTCCGGCCGAGATCAGGATGTACAGGCAGCTGGGAGCGGACACGGTGGCCATGAGCCTGGCCGTGGAAGCGATCGCGGCGTCTCACATGAACATGCGTGTCTGCGCCATCAACTGCGTTTCCAACATGGCAGCGGGCATGGAGGAGGAGGGCTTCTCCCACGACTCCATCACCGACACCATGGAGAAGTCATCGCAGAACTTCGAAGTCCTGCTGAACGGGCTGCTGGAAAGCCTGTAGCCGGCAGGTTGCCGCGCGGCGCCGTTACATAAGGATCGCCGTATGCTTTCCTGTGCAGACGATATCTCCCCTTTTCAGGTATTTCTTATAGTTTTTGAACTGCTTTTTTTTCAGGCGGATGATCTTGAACGGAGGTTTTCTGCCTTTTTTAGCGTACTCATAGTTGACCTTTTTTACAGCAGCCTTGAGGGATTCCGCGTTCACAGTTCCGCAGTGGTACATTCCGGTATAGCTTCCGGTTCTCCGGCATCTGTAAAAGCAGCGGATCGGATAGTCCATGTTGATCCCCGCCCCGCTCATTGCCTCGACGAGCTTCCCGCTTGCCGGTTTATATGAAACCGCGTAAGCAGGAGCGGAGAAAGAAGCTGCGAGCATCACCGAGAGCAGCGCGGCGATGATTGCTCTCCGGGCAAAGTTTTTGTTCATGGTTTTCCTTCTTTTCTGTGCCTTTTCGCTCACCGGAGGAAGAATCGGCGGAACTGCCGGACAGAAGGAAGAAAGGAAAAATGTTTAAAAAACAAACGCAAAAAGATGCCGTCATCCGATTCCCGCATGCGCGCGCAGGCATGCTGCGAAAATCCTCAACGGCATCAAAAAAATGCGCTGCAAAAAAAGATCCCTCTTTAGTGATACTCCTGCTGTCTCTTCTCATTCCGTCGTTTTCCTCAAGTGTCACTATTAGTTCTGATTCAATATTTAGTGTGTCAATTATACAATATTCCCTGGGAAAGCACAAGATGTGATGAGTTTTTCCGTCCGGCATTCTTTTTTGCACGGCCGGCCCGGATTTGGCTATAATAAAAACAGGTTAGCCGGTTGTTAAAGGAGGCGGAAACATGTCGGAGGATAAATACAAAGAGTATCAGGAACGCAGGAGGAAGCAATCCATCGCGAACAACCCCGCGAAGGTGGAGAAGATCCACAAAAAAGGGAAGCTGACCGCGCAGGAGCGCCTGCAGATGCTGTTTGACAACGGAGAATATGAGGAAACACGTCCCTGGAGAAGAAACCAGTGCGTCGCCTTCGATCTGTATAAGAAGGATCCGGAGAACGAAGGCGTCATCACATCCTTCGGAAAAGTCTACGGGAGAAGAATATACGCTTTTTCGCAGGACGCCGATGTAATGGGAGGCTCCGTTGGAGAAGCGCATGGGGAGAAGATCTGCAAAGCCATCGATGACGCGGTAAAGACGGGATGCCCGATCGTCGGGATCAACGACGCGTCCGGCGCCAGGATCCAGGAAGGCGTGGCGGGGCTCAACGGTTACTGCACGATCTTCGGCAGGACCAGCGTCGCTTCCGGAAGCGTTCCGCAGATCTCCATAATCGCGGGAACCGCCGCGGGCGGAACGGCGTATGCCGCCGCGCTGACTGATTTTATCATTCTGGCGAAAAGCGTGGGCAGAATGTTTATCACGGGGCCGGCGGTCATAAAAGCCGTTACAGGCGAAGAGGTCACATTCGACGAGCTTGGCGGCGCGCAGGTCCATGGTCCGAAGACAGGCCTTGCGCATTTTGTCGCTGAAACAGAGGAGGAAGCCATCGAGACCGCGAAGACCCTGCTTTCCTTCCTTCCCTCCAACGCGAAGGAAAAGCCTCCGGTATACATGTGTGAAGATCCGGTCTCCCGCAAGGTGCCGGAGATCAGGGACATCATTCCGGTTGAGCCGAACCGCTCCTTCGATATGCTGCAGCTTGTTCAGGCTGTCATGGATGGCAGGTACTTCATGGAGGTACAGGCGCAGTTCGCGAAAAATATGATCATCGGATTCGGAAGGATCGGCGGGAAAACGGTCGGCGTCGTCGCGAATCAGCCCAGAGTTCTGGCGGGGTGCATCGATATAGACGCGGCCTGGAAGGCTGCCCGGTTTGTCCGCTTCTGTGATTCCTTCAACATCCCGCTTCTGGTATTCGCGGATTGCCCGGGCTATCTTCCCGGCGTCAACCAGGAGCATAACGGGATCATCCGGAACGGCTCAAAAATGCTGTTCGCTTTTTCAGAGGCAACGGTCCCGGTCATCAAGATCGTGGTCCGCAAGGATTACGGGGGCGCTTACTCTGCCATGTGCGGCAAAGGCATGGGCGCGGACGTGGTCCTGTCCCTTCCGACAGGGGAGATCGCGGTGATGGGAGCGGGCGGGGCCGCTGACATCGTATTCCGAAAGGAAATCAAAGCCGCGGAGGATCCCGCGGCGGCCAGAGCGGAATTCGTCAGGGAATATGAGAAAGAATACCTGAATCCGTACCGGGGCGCGGAGTACGGAATCGTCGATGACATTATCGAACCGGAGGATCTGAGGGAAAAGCTGGCGATCCATCTGGAAGCCCTGGAGGAAAAGGAAATATTCACTCCGTATAAGAAGCATTCGAACATCCCGCTTTAGGTTAAGGCGTAAGGTTAAGCGGACGGGCATCATGCCGGCCGCTTTTTTTGATTGCGGCAGACCGATGCTCCAGTTGATAGAGTTGGAATTTTCTGATATATTGATTGTGCTGCAGAAAGTTAACATGATGAAGCGATATGAGTTCTGAGTAAGACGGGGGACGAGATGAAGGATCTGTCGGGAAAACACGGAAAGAAACGCTGTGAAAAATCGGGAGGCAGGGGGGACAGGATGCGGCGGATACTGCTGACAGCTGTACTGTTTTTTGCTGTGTGGACAGCAGGGTGCGGAGTCTTGCTGCACAGCGGAACCTCTTTTTTTGCCTGCGATGCCGTCTATGCCGGAGCCGAAGCTGACGGAAGCGACGCTGTCATGACGCCGC
>CADBRP010000110.1 GCA_902797095.1 uncultured Eubacteriales bacterium
GAAAATACGACTGAAAACGAAAAGGAACCGGAATGAAAACAAGGATCATGATAAAGGAGGGCGAATACAGGCTCACAAAGGCAGGCTGTATGGACGCCCGTATTGACGCGGAGGAACTGTACAGCTTCCTGACTGGAAGAGACAAGATGCAGATCTTTCTCCGCGCTGAAGAGGAAGCTGACGAGGAGCTGGAGCGCAAATACATGGCGCTGATCAAGCGCAGGGCGGAGCGCATGCCTTTGCAGTACATCACCGGAGTGCAGGAGTTCATGGGCCATACATTCAAGGTGGACCCGAACGTCCTGATTCCGAGACAGGATACGGAAACGCTGGTGGTTGAAGCGGCCAGGACCATTCAGGAGACGCCCAGAGAGAAGCTGTCCTTTTTTGAAAAGCTGCGGGGCGGAAAGGAATGGGATGTGCTGGATCTCTGCTGCGGAAGCGGCGCGATCGGCATTTCTCTCGCCAGAATCTGCAGCAACATGACGCTGACGGGTTCAGATATCAGCAAGGCGGCGGTGGCGCTTTCGGAGGAAAACGCGAAAACGCTCCGCGTGAAGGCGGAATTTCTCTGCGGAGATCTGTTTGAGCCGCACAAAGGCAGGCAGTTCGATATGATCGTATGCAATCCCCCGTATATACGGACGAATATGATCGCCATGCTTCAGGACGAGATCAAATACCATGAGCCGCGGGAAGCGCTGGACGGCGGAAGGGACGGCCTGGATTACTACCGCCGGATCATCAGTGAAGCGCCGTCATATCTGAAGAAAGACGGATTCCTTTTCCTTGAGATCGGATATGATCAGGGTGAGGATCTGCGCAAGCTTCTCAGAGACTCCGGCAGATTCACTCCGGCAGAGGTCATCAGGGATCTGCCGGGCAAGGACCGGGTCGTAAAATGCTGCAAGGCGTGACCGTCGGCAGGAAAATTCAGGATGTGGTATAATCATGATTGTCAGGAGGATGCTGTGAACCTTACAGACAGAAGGATAATCGCCGCTACGCGGAACGAGCACAAAATCAGAGAAATGGAAGCGATCACCGGCCAGTTCGGAATGAAGATCATATCCCGGGACGACGCCGGTGTTCCTGATGTGGAGATCGTGGAGGACGGCGCGACCTTTGAGGAGAATTCCTATAAAAAGGCGTACGGTATCATGGAGCTCACAGGCGAGATCACCATTGCTGATGATTCCGGGATCGAAGCGGACTATCTGGACGGCGCGCCGGGAATCTATTCGGCGAGATTCGCCGCGATGGACAGTGAGGACGATCCGGAAGCGGACAGCGACGACAGCGAAAACAACAAAAAGCTGATGCGGCTTCTGCAGGGCGTTCCCTACGAAAAGAGAACGGGAAGGTTCGTCTCTGTGATCACCATGGTGTTCCCGAACGGCGACTGCATCACCGCCAGAGGAACAGTGGAGGGGCACATTCTCCTGGAAGAACGCGGAGACGGCGGCTTCGGATATGATCCGATGTTCGTTCCGGAAGGCTATGACAAGACTTTCGGAGAGCTCCCCGCGGAGCTGAAAAACCGCATCAGCCACAGAGCCAATGCCCTTGCCGCGCTTCGGGACAAGCTGGAGAAGTACCTGGAAGAGAATTCATGAAGAGGATCAAGGACAGATTCATCAGAATGTTTATCATGGGTTTCCGGCAGCTGCAGGATCCGTACTACCACGGGTTCGCCGCGCAGGTAGCCTTCTATTTGATGCTGTCCATTGTTCCTATTTTCATTCTGATCGTGCAGATCCTCGGCTTATTCAACATCAGCATAGGCACTGTGCTGATACTGTTCGAGGAATATACAGGCGGCAGGGTGCCGGACTTTGTCAGCAGCCTGTTCCATTTCTCATCCCTTGGATTCGGAAATATCATCTACCTGATCATCGCTTCCTGGGCGGGATCAAGGGCATCGTTCGCGCTGACCCGTATCGCGAACTATACCTTTACCGAGGGCGGCACCACCGGCCGGAACTACTTCATCGAGCGGATCCGCGCGGTGAAAACGCTGGCCATCACTGTTTTTACAGTCGTATTTTCAATTCTGATCCTGAGTTACGGCAAACTGATCCTTTCAGGAGTCATCTCCATTATCGGAAAAAGTCCCGATGACTATGTGGACAGCATCTGGATGTGGCTGCGCTGGCCTTTGGGTTTCCTCCTTTATTTTGCCATGATCAGCTACAACTTCTATGTTCTGCCGACCGCGGAGAAGAAACCCTTCCGCAAGGTGATACCGGGGTCGATCCTGGCGTCGGTCGGGCTGTTGTTCGTGACCGGATTATATTCCGCGTACGCCGGAACTCTGGCGAAATACGACATTGTCTACGGAGCGCTTTCTTCCGTAGTCGCGATTCTGATCTGGTTCTTCCTTCTTTCCTGGGTCATGCTGCTGGGAATTCTCTGCAACAAAGTCTGGGATGACACGACGGAACCCTTCACAAAACGCAAACCGCCGGAGCACCTTGAACGGGCGCGGCACTTCAGCAAATTCGACACTGATCCGGATGAGTTCGGCATCACCATCATAAAAGACATCCTTACCGGAGACGACCAGCCGGAGATCGACTGGACACAGGGATATCATCCGGAGAACAGAAGCCCGAAGGAGGGCCCCCCGGAGGAGAAACCCCCGGAGGCGGAACCCCCGCAAGAGAGCCGCCCGGAGGACGGTAAGCTGGAGGGAGAAAAGCCGGAAGGCGGCAAGGAGACAGATCCTGAATAAAAAAAGAGAGGCTGCAGCGCCAGATATCTGACGCAGCAGCCTTTTTCAATCAATTCATTTACCTGCGGAGATTCGATCCCCCAAATCCGCCCGATCCGGTGATCACTTAGCTTTGCCGCAGCAGTGCTTGTACTTTCTGCCGCTGCCGCAGGGGCAGGGGTCGTTGCGTCCGATTTTCGGGGTTTCGCGGCGGACGGTTCTGGAGCGGCGGTATTCATCCGCGATCTGCTTCATCCGTTCTTCACCGAGGATCGTTTCCCACTGGGGCAGGCCGTACAGATAATCGGCGTCTGCCTTCAGCATGTTGAAGAAGAGCTTTTCCGGAACGATCTTCAGATCGACAGCGGAATCCTCATCGAAGTTTTCGAGTTCATTCTTCTGCTCGATGCTTTCGTTGATGCCGTCCAGGAATCCCATGAAGATCACAGGGCGGACTTCGTATTTATCCGCCAGCTCTTTCAGAGTGCCCTGCATGGGCTCGTCCGGATGGTCGAGGATGTCGCTGTAGATCTTTGTTTCAGCTTCGCTGTATTCCTTCCAGAAATCATCGAAGGTTTCTTTTGTCTGGTTCTGGATCAGGTTGGTCCATTCCTTGAATAAAGTCATAGTATTATTCTCCTTTTGCAAGCATTGCTTTTGCGATTTCCATGCAGTCGCCCATTACAGCGCTTCCCGTCGGCAGGGGGCCTGCGCCGGGGCCGTAGAACATGAGGTTGCCTACGACGTTGCCCTCTACGAAGACCGCGTTGTATTCGCGGTGGACTCCGCCGAGGGGATGGGTGTTGATGATGCGCATCGGCCGGACTTCATACTTTATGGAGCCGTCCTCCATGATCTCCGCGTACGCGATGAGCTTGATGAGGCAGCCGTCCGCCTCCGCGGACTTGATATCTTCTGCGGTGATTTCGGTGATTCCCTTTGTGGGGATGTCCTTCGGATGCACATAATGATCGAACATCAGAGCCATGAGGATGGAAAGTTTGTTTGCCGCGTCGATGCCCTCTACATCAGCTGTGGGATCAGCCTCGGCAAACCCCAGCCTTTGCGCGTCCTTAAGGACCTCGTCATAAGGAAGCCCTTCCTGCGTCATCCGGTCCAGAATGTAGTTTGTCGTGCCGTTAACTATGCCGAGCACACGGGTGAACTTATTGGCCTTAAGGCAGCCGGTCAGCGCTGTCAGAACAGGAATGCCGCCGCCGACACTGGCTTCGAAACGCAGTGTTACGCCGTTCTCCTTCGCAGCGTCCATCAGCCTGCTGTAGTTGGCGGCAACAGCCGCTTTGTTCGCTGTCACCACGTGCTTGCCGCTTCTGAGCGCGCGTTCGATCAGTGTTGCTGCCGGTTCAACTCCGCCGAGCAGCTCGATTACGATATCGATCTGCGGATCGGAGAAGATCTCCTCCGGATCGGATACGAACATGTCCCGGGTAACTGTGATGTCGCGTTCTCTGTCGATATCCTTTTCGAGGATCTTAACGATATTCACAGGACAGCCGACCGTATCTTCGATCTCTTTTCTGTTCATCTCCAGGACTTTGTAGGTGCCTGTGCCGATATTGCCCAGACCCAGAAGCCCGATTCTGATTTCCTTCAATTTTCCAGTCCTCCATAAAAAGATAGACCGATTATACATGATTTCAGTCAAAAAGGAAAGAAGAACACTGAAAAACACGTTGATTTGACTTGCCTCGCGCCATGTGAAGCTCGTTGACACGACAGAGGGAATAGTATA
>CADBRP010000111.1 GCA_902797095.1 uncultured Eubacteriales bacterium
ATCAAGCACGGCGTGGCGCCTGCTGACTGGACCTGGTCCAATATCAACGACATGAGGGATCAGCTGAAGGAGCTGGGCCTGTCCTATGACTGGGACAGGGAAGTCGCGACATGTCATCCGGAATACTACCGCTGGATGCAGTGGATCTTCATCCAGTTCTACAACAAGGGACTGGCGTATAAGAAAGAGAGCCAGGTAAACTGGTGCCCGAGCTGCCAGACGGTACTGGCAAACGAGCAGGTCGTTGACGGCTGCTGCGAACGCTGCAAGACTCCGGTAGGAAAGAAGAACCTGTCTCAGTGGTATTTCAAGATCACGGAATACGCTGACCGCCTTCTGGAAAACCTGGACGATCTTCCGGGATGGCCGAACAAGGTCAAGGTCATGCAGAAAAACTGGATCGGCAAATCCCACGGAGCGGAAGTGGATTTCAGGATCCAGGACAGAGACGAGACTCTGACAGTATTTACGACGCGTGTCGACACCATCTACGGAACGACGTTTATGGTTCTCGCGCCGGAATACCCCACGGTTCTGGATATGGTCGAGGGAACGGAGTACGAGGCTCCTGTAAAGGAATACATTGACCGCTGCGCTCACATGAGCGAGATCGAGCGTACATCCACGACCAATGAAAAGACAGGCGTGTTCACGGGAAGATACGCCATCAACCCGTTCACGGAAAAGCCGATGCCGATCTATATCGCGGACTATGTCCTGATGGGCTATGGTACCGGAGCGGTCATGGGCGTACCCGCGCATGACCAGAGAGACTTTGATTTCGCGAAGAAATTCGACCTGGAGATCATCCCGGTCATCGATCCGCAGGATCCGGATGTGGACATCAACAATCTTACCGAAGCGGCTGCTGCTGAAGGTATTGTCATCAATTCCGGAGAGTTCAGCGGAATGAACAACGTTGACGCTATCCAGAAGATCTCCGAGGCTGCCGCTGAGCGGGGCATCGGAAGGAAGACAATCAATTACCGTCTCAGAGACTGGCTGATCTCCCGCCAGCGTTACTGGGGAACGCCGATCCCGATGATCCACTGCGACAGCTGCGGATGGGTGCCTGAAAAGGAAGAAAATCTTCCCGTAATGCTTCCTGTCGATGTGGAATTCACAGGAAAGGGAGAATCCCCGCTGACAACGAGCGCGACCTTCGCTGACACAGTCTGCCCGATTTGCGGAAAGCCCGCGAAACGTGAGCTGGATACGATGGACACCTTCCTCGATTCCTCCTGGTATTTCCTGCGCTATACCGACGCGAGAGATACAGAAGCCGCATTCGACAAGAAAAAGTCCGACTACTGGATGAATGTTGACCAGTACATCGGCGGCGTGGAGCACGCGATACTTCATCTGATGTACGCGCGTTTCTTCCAGATGGCGCTGCATGACCTGGGACTTTCCGACAGTGAAGAGCCGTTCCAGAACCTTCTGACACAGGGAATGGTTATCAAGGACGGAGCGAAGATGAGCAAATCTCTGGGCAACGTCGTAAGCCCCGCGGAGATCATCGAGAAGTACGGCGCTGACACAGCGCGCCTGTTCATTCTGTTCGCCGCGCCGCCGGAGAGAGAGCTTGACTGGTCGGATGAAGGCGTTGAGGGTTCCTTCCGTTTCCTGAACCGTGTTTACAGGATGGTCTATGATTTCTCGAAGAATCAGAACAACTGTCCCGGAGAATATGAAATCAGAAACGACGCGGACAAGAACCTGGCGTACAAGCTGAACTATACCATCAAGAAGGTTACAGATGATATCGGCGACCGCTTCAACTTCAATACCGCTATCAGCGCGGTCATGGAGCTGGTCAATGAAATGTACCGTTACAGGGAAGGGGAGATCAACGAAGCTCTCTACAGCACAGCGGTCCGCACTCTGGTGCTGCTGCTGGCTCCGTTCGTACCGCATGTAGCCGAGGAAATGTGGGAGCATCTCGGATATGAAGGCAGAGCGTACGGACAGGAGTGGCCGTCCTATGATGAGGACGCCCTGGTTCAGGATACGATCGAGATCGTAGTCCAGATCAACGGTAAAAACAAAGCAAAAATCAACATTCCGGGCGAGTCCACCAGAGATGAGATGCTGGAGATCGCCAAAACGGATGAAACCATAAAGGGACTTACAGAGGGGAAAAATGTCGTGAAGGTCATTGCCGTACCCGGCAGACTGATCAACATCGTTGCAAAAGGATAACTGACCCTCTGCCCCGGAAAGGAGCGCAATGAGCGATAACAGAAAAGACGAAAAGAGAAACAGAGCTTCAGGAAACCGGTCCAGAAAGCCGGTTTCCCAGAAGCCTCAGAAGAAGGGGAAGGGGCAGAATACACAGAAGCGGGCACAGGTTCCGGCCGCAAAGGCAGCGAAGCCCTCTTCAAGAAAGAAACAGGAACCTGCAAGAAAAAAGACAGCAGCAAAAAAGGCCGTTTCGCAGAAACCGCAGAAGCAGGGAAGAAATCAGAAAAGCATGATTCCAAGACGCACCTCTCCGGTGCGTATCATCCCGCTGGGCGGACTTCTTGAAATCGGCAAGAATATGACGCTGATCGAATATGAAGACGAGATCATCATCATAGACTGCGGGCTTTCATTCCCGGATGATGATATGTTCGGGATCGACAAGGTCATACCTGATTTTACATATCTTAAGGAAACCACAAAAAAGATCCGCGGACTTGTGATCACACACGGGCATGAGGACCATATAGGAGCGGTTCCGTATCTTCTGAAGGAGATCAATGTGCCCATTTACGGAATGCGATTTCCTCTCGGCCTGATCAAAAACAAGCTTGAGGAACACGGGCTGCGCGCTGATATGCATTATGTGGAGGCCGGCGATGTGTTCCGCCTGGGGCAGCATTTCAGTGTGGAGGCCCTGAGGATCACCCACAGCATCGCCGACGCGATCTGCCTGAAGATCGACACCCCGGCCGGTGTCCTGTTCCATACAGGGGATTTCAAGATCGATTACACGCCGGTGGACGGAAACAAGATCGATTTCGCGAGACTCGCGCAGATCGGATCCGAAGGCGTGCTTCTGATGATGGCGGACAGCACGAACGTCATGCGTCAGGGATATACCCGTTCCGAGGCGAAGGTCGGCGAGGCGCTTGAACCGATCTTCAGGGGAGCGGACAGCAGGATCATAATAGCCACGTTCTCCTCGAACGTGCACAGGATCCAGAGGATCATCGATATCGCGCTTCGCTGCAAAAGGAAGGTCGCCATCTCCGGAAGAAGCATGGTGAACTCCTTTGAACTCGCGAAATCACTGGGTTATATAAAGATCCCGGACAGCATGCTCGTGGATCTGAACCGCACGAAGAACATCCCTGACAGGGAGCTTGTGATCATTACAACAGGAAGCCAGGGAGAACCGATGTCCGCGCTGGCGAGGATGGCTTCAAGCGAACACAAGAGCATCCACATCAAAAAAGGCGATATGGTCATCCTGTCGTCTACGCCTGTGCCGGGGAATGAGCTCACGGTATCCGGCGTCGTGGACCAGCTGATCGAAAAGGGCGCCGAGGTCATATACTCCGATATCGCGGAGACCCATGTGTCCGGCCACGCTTGCCGCGAGGAACTGAAGCTGATGCATTCTCTGATCAAGCCGAAATTTTTCATGCCGGTCCACGGAGAGTACAGGCATCTGAACAAGCACGCTGAGCTGGCGAGATACCTCGGCATGGCTGATAAGGACATCTTCCTTCTGGTCAACGGAGACGCGCTCAGCCTGACCCGCGACAAGGCGAAAAAATATGAAAAAGCCGTGCAGGCGGAAGCTGTGATGGTGGACGGACTCGGAGTCGGAGATGTGGGAAGTATCGTCTTAAGAGACAGAAGGCTTCTTTCAGAGTCCGGACTGATCATTCCAGTCGCGGCGATCGACAGAAAAGCGAAGCTGATCGTTTCCGGACCGGATGTGATCACCCGAGGCTTCGTATATGTCCGTGAGAACGAGGATCTGATCGAGGAGGCGCGCCGCAGGACGGAAGAGATCATAGAGGACTGTCTCGACCGGAATGTGCGTGACTGGGATACCATTAAAACCGCTGTCCGCGAGGGCATGAGAAAATATATCTATCAGAAGACCAAGAGAAGTCCTGTGATATTGCCGGTATTTCTTGATGTGTGAGAAACCGGGTTTTATGAGTAGAGGGAGGTAAACTTCAGATGAATGTGTATGATCAGGCTCATCAGCTTGCCAGAGCGATCAGGGAATCCGAGGAACACCGCCAGTACATCGCTATGAAAAAGCAGGTCGAAGCGAATCCGGAGCTGGATAACGCCATAAAGGATTTTATGGCGAGACAGCTGGAACTGCAGACCGCGCAGATGATGGGGCAGGAGACAGGCCCCGAGGTCATGCAGCAGCTGCAGCAGCTCAGCGCGGTGCTGATGCAGGATCCTACGGCTGCGTCCTACATGCAGTGCCAGATGCGTTTTTCCATGATGATGGCGGATGTTTACAAGATCATCGGCGAAACAGCGGACCTGGGATTTGACCCCGCGAACCCCTTTGGCGCGTAACGCCGATGGGTACTTGGCAAGTATTACAGTTTTTGGTATACTTATACCATTAAAAAAGTATTTTTGTATCAGATGATCCGCATATGCCGGATCCAAGAAAGAAAGGCGATAAACTTATGATCTACGCAGGTGATTTCAGAAAAGGCATTACTTTTGAAATAGACGGAGATCCGCATGTAGTCCTGGATTTCCAGCATGTAAAGCCCGGAAAGGGCGCGGCTTTCGTCCGTACAAAGCATAAGAACATCCTGACCGGAGCAATCAAGGAGGAATCCTTCAACCCGGACGCGAAGTTCCCGAAGGCCCACATCGAAACAAAGACCATGCAGTATCTCTACAATGACGGAGAACTGTACTACTTCATGGATCCTGACACATATGACCAGATTCCTCTGGCATATGACCAGGTCGAGGAAGCGATGAAGTACCTGAGAGAGAACGATGAGGCTACCATCAAATTCTATCAGGGCAACGCTTTCCAGGTTGACGCTCCGAACTTCGTAGACCTTCTGGTCACCGAAACCGAGCCGGGCGTCAAGGGCGACACCGCGACGAATGTCACGAAGGCGGCAACCGTAGAGACCGGAGCGGTCATCCAGGTTCCGATTTTCATTGAAGAAGGAGAGAGAATTCAGATCGACACAAGATCCGGAGAGTATCTCGGAAGATCCAAATAGGATCAGAGGTTTTATATGTCCAGAAAAGGCAGTATCAGCATCAAGAAGATCCTTGCCGTGATCGCCGCTGTCGCGGTGGTCTTCACGGGCGGTTTCATGGTGTATCTGTCCGGCCTCGGCGCGCCGGATCCGGGCAATACAGATGAAGTCACTGTTGAGATTCCGACGGGAAGCGGAGCCAGCAGCATTGTTGATATTCTTGACAGCAAGGGGCTGATCAAGAACAGGACCTTCGCGAAGATAAACGCGAGAATAGGCGGTTACAGCACGCTGCAGGCAAACACCTATGTCTTCACGCCTTCCATGACACTGCCGTCGATCATGCACGCGATCAACACAGGCGATTTCAACTATGTCGCCAAACAGACCTTTGTCCTGAAGGACGGCGCCACGATCCCGCAGGCGGCGGAAGCGCTTTCAAAGGTGATCAGTGTCTCGAAAAAGGACATCCTCAAGGTCTGGGAGGACAAGGATTTCCTTCAGGAAATGATCAGCAACTACTGGTTCCTGTCTGACAGGATCCTGGAGGACGATATCATGTACCCGCTGGAAGGATACCTTTTCCCGGATACTTATTTCTTGACATCAGACGAGCCTTCCGTAGAGGAGGTCACGATGATGATGCTGGACAGCATGGACAACGCGCTGACAGAGCGCCGCGCGCTGATCGAGCAGTCGGGCTTTACTGTTCATGAGTTCCTTTCTCTCGCTTCCGTCGTAACCAGCGAAGGCGGGACCATGATAAGCGAGGCTCCGAAGATCGCGGGCGTTTTCATCAATCGTCTGGAAAACAATACGCCTCTGCAGAGCGATGTTACCGTTAACTACGCGCTGCAGCAGAAGCGCGTGGATGTCAGCATCGAGGATACGAAAACCGACTCCGGTTACAACACATACAAGAATACCGGTCTTCCTGTCGGTCCGATCTGCGCTGTTCCGGCGGATGATATGGACGCTGTGCTGAACTACGAGAAGACCGACTACCTGTTCTTCTACGCGTGCCCGGACGGGACGGTGCTTTACGCCAAGACATCTGAAGAGCATCAGAAGAACATAAATGAGAACCCATGGTCCGAAGAGGATCTGGCCCGTTGAATCAATGAGTATTACAAGCGATATAATTTCTTCATATCTGGGATCCTTTCATATGGAACAGGATCCGGATATGGAAGAATTAAGATCTTTTGCGGAATCGAAGCATATTCCGGTTATCCTGCGGGATACCGAGGATCTGCTTCGAATTTTGCTGTATCTCAAAAAACCCGCGAACATTCTTGAGATCGGCACCGCGATCGGATATTCCGCGCTGTTTTTCACAAAGACCTGCGGCGCGAAGGTGACGACTCTGGAGAGGGATCCGGAGAGCGCTTCAGCCGCGAGAGAAAACATCTCTCAGATGGGATATGAAGAAAAAATCGATGTTCTCTGCGGAGACGCCTGCGAGATTCTTTCCTCGCCGGAATTCATGCAGCGTGAGGAAACAGCCACGGGTTATGATTTTATTTTCATAGACGCTTCGAAAAGCCATTACAGAAGCTTCTGGGATCTCGCGGCGCCGCTTCTCTCTGACGGGGGAATGATCGTCTGCGACAACATACTGATCCGCGGGCTTTCCGCGAACGACCCCATGGATATCCCGCACAAGCACAGGACGAGCGTACGCAATATGCGCGCGTTCCTGACATACATAAACGGACTTGAATACGCGGACACCTGTGTGCTCCCGGTAGGGGACGGGATGTCCGTCAGCGTTATAGACAGAGAAAACTATGGGAAAAATTGAACTCCTCGCTCCGGCCGGAGATCCGGAAAAACTGAAGATCGCGATAGCGTACGGAGCTGACGCCGTGTATTTCGGCGGAAAGCTGTTCAGCCTGCGCGCGGGCGCGGGCGGTTTCAGCGTGCCTGAGATCCGTGACGCGGTGAATTACGCTCACGAGAGGAATGTGCGCTGTCACCTGACACTGAATATCTACGCCAGAAATGAGGATATCCTGCCTTTGCGCGGATACCTGGAATCAATTAAGGATATTCCGCTGGACGCGTTCATCGTTTCGGATCCCGCTGTGATCCGCATGATACGGGAATATTTCCCTGATACGGACCTGCATCTTTCCACCCAGGCGAATACCACGAACTGGCTTTCCGCCGGATTCTGGCATGACCAGGGTATAAAGCGGCTCGTGCTGGCAAGGGAACTCTCGCTTTCGGAAATCGCGGAGATCCGGGAACATATCCCGGAGGATATGGAGCTGGAGGCTTTTGCTCACGGAGCGATGTGCATTTCTTATTCTGGAAGATGCCTTCTCAGCAATTTCATGACCGGCAGGGACGCCAACAGGGGCGCATGCGCCCATCCGTGCAGGTACAAATACCGCCTGGAGGAGGAGAAACGCCCCGGCGAATACTGGCCTGTAGAGGAGGACGGCAGAGGAACGTATATTTTCAATTCCAAAGACCTGTGCATGCTGGAGCATATTCCTGATATGGCAAAGGCAGGCATCACCTCCCTGAAGCTTGAAGGAAGAATGAAAAGCATCTTTTACGTCGCGCATGTAGTGCACGCGTACAGGCAGGCGATCGATGCGTATGAAAAGGATCCGGAGCATTTTTCTGCGGATCCCTCCTGGATGAATGAAATGCTCAAGGCAAGCCACCGCGAGTTCTGCACAGGATTCTATTATGGCAGGCCGGAGGAGAAAGGGCAGAACTACGAATCCAGCTCATATACCAGAGACTACGCATTCCTCGGCCTCGTTCTGGATTACGACCCGTCGGCGCGTGAGGCCGTCATTGAACAGAGAAACAAGATCGTGCTCGGAGATACCGTTGAATTCTTCGGCCCGGACGGCGTGGTCTTCACACAGACCATAAGGGAAATGAAGGATGAAGAAGGGAACAGTATTGAGGCGGCCCCTCATCCGAGACAGATCATAAAAATACCAATGGAGCATCCGGCTGGCAAAAACTGGATGATGCGAAAGGAGCAGTAAACGATGTCATCTGACAGTATACCGTTATGGAGTATTGCGGTTTTTATTCTAATTCTTCTTATAAACGCGTATCTGACAGCGGTGGAAAGAGCGCTTTCCTCTGTCAACAAGGTCCATATCAGGACGCTTGCGGAGGGGGGAGACAAAAGAGCTCAGAGACTGCAGAATATCATAGATGACCCCGGCATCTACATGCCGGCGATGCGCTCCGCGTGCGTGCTGCTCGCCGTATCCGGCGCGGCTGTATGCGTCTGGTTTTTCATAAGGCCTGTTGAGGACGGACTTGAATATATCGGAATGCAGCAGGGAAACGCGCTGTATGCCGTCTCGATGGTCGTTCTGATCCTTCTTCTGACATTCGTGATGTGCGTAGTGACCGAACTGTTTCCAAGAAGGATAGCTGTGCTTCATTCAGACGGGATCGCGATGCATTCCACGCGCATAGCTTCGGCCGTCATTGCCTTTATGGCGCCTATGACCGCGATTTCTTCCGGCGTCGTCTATATCATACTCAGGATCTTCAGGCAGCGGATCGAATATAATTATAATGAATACTCCGAAGAGGATATTGTCTCCATGCTTGAGGCCGGTCAGGAAAGCGGGGAGCTCAAGGAAGAGGGCAAGAAGATGATCACAGGCGTTTTTGCCTTTGACGATCTGCTCGCTTATGAAGTAATGACTCCCAGAACCGATGTCTTCGCGATCGACATCAATGATCCGGCGGAGGAATACATCGATGAGCTCATGGAGCTGAGATATTCAAGAATTCCGGTTTATGAGGATGACAGCGACAATATCATCGGAATACTCTATATCAAAGATTACCTGATACAGGCGCGAAACTCCGGATTCGACAATGTTGATATACGCTCCATACTGCGCAAGCCGTATTTTGTTCCGGCCACCAAGAACATCGATTCCCTGTTTGTTGAGCTTCAGAAATCAAAGCAGCATATCGCCATCCTTATTGACGAGTACGGAGGTTTTTCCGGAATCGTGACCATGGAGGACATTATCGAAGAGGTCATGGGGGATATCGATGACGAATATGATGAAGAGGATCCGTCGATCCAGAAGATTTCATCAGACTCCTGGCTGCTTGACGGGAGCATGGATCTGGATGATATCAATGAAGAACTGGGCGTCAATCTCATGTCAGAGACCAGCGAGACGATAGGCGGTCTTCTGATAGATATTCTCGGAGAGATCCCCGATGAGGATGACCTGAATCAGGTGATCCCGTACGAGAGATATGAATTTGTCATCCGCTCCGTAAAAGAGCGAAGGATCGAAAAAATCGTCATGCGTATCCTGCCGGATGAGACCGACGAAGAAACTGAGGAGGAACAGTCTTAACTGACACAGGAGGAGGACGCGCTCAGATTGCGTGTCCTTTTGTTTTCTGATATACTGTTGCCATGGAAAAAAAGTACACATTTTCAGATGAAATCATCGCTGTCTGTGCTGTCAACGCCACACTGAAGACCAGGGGCGTATCAGATATGGCAGGCGGCGTATACGACGCGATATCAAAGAATATTCTCGGCAAGGAAAGCGTTGCGAGAGGAGCCCGGGTGAACCGAAACGACAGCGATACTGAGGTTGAGGTTTCCGTTGTTGTGGATTACGGCTGCAATATACCTTCCGTAGCCTGGGATATTCAGGAAAACGTAAAGAATGAGATCCGGGAAATGGTCGAGATCGATGTGACTGCCGTTAATATCAATGTGCAGGGAGTTGAGATGCCGGCAAGACCGGCGACGGGATCCGGAAAGGACATGAACATATGACAAGGAATGAAGCACGGGTGATCCTCATGCAGATCCTGTATGAGATGGAAGTCGGCTCCGACATGAATGAAGAAACGGCCTGTTCCAGGATCGGAGAGAGACTCGCGGGAAACCATGTGGAACGCGGTCAGGAGCTCCTGACGAAAATTATAAGGAACATCGATGAAATCGACGCCGAGATCAATGAGAGCAGCACCCGCTGGAAAACCAGCAGAATGCCGAAGGTCGATCTTTCTATAATGCGGCTCGCCGTCGGAGAGATGAAATACTGCGATGACATTCCTGACGCGGTCTCCGTCAACGAGGCTATCAATCTGGGAAGGAAGTTCAGCACTGAGCATTCCGCCAGATTTATACATGGTGTTCTCGGCGCTGTCTCCAAAAAGGAACATCCTGATGAGTGAATGCATCCTGGGGATCGATACAAGCAACTACAAAACATCTCTTGCTGTACTCGATCCGGAAAACATCATAAGTGACATCCGGCAGTTTCTGGATGTAAAGCAGGGCGAAAGAGGGCTTCGACAGTCAGACGCTCTGTTTCAGCATGTAAAGAACCTTCCTGAGATCTTTGAACAGATGCGTGAGGAATACCGGGGAGACTTCCGGGCCATCGCGGTTTCTTCTAAGCCGCGGCCGGTGGAGGATTCCTACATGCCGGTGTTTCTCGCCGGCGAGAGCTTTGCCAGAGCTGTCGGCTCGGCGCTGAATATACCGGTGATCAGCTTCTCGCATCAGGAAGGCCATATGCAGGCGATACGCTCCTACACTGAAATGGGGTACATGAAGGAATTCCTCGCCTGCCACTTTTCAGGGGGCACCTGCGAGGTGCTTCAGGTAAAATGCCGCGAAAAGCCGCAGATCAGCATTCCCGAGGGATATTCATTCATACGGGGAGAAGGTCTGTTTTACGATATCGAGATCACAGGAGGATCAAAGGACATCTCCTTCGGCCAGGTACTTGACCGGGCCGGCGTCGCCATGGGCTTTCCGTTCCCCGCGGGAGAAAAGCTGGACGAGATCGCGGTCAGCGCAGGACGGTCGTCTTCAATGCTGACGCCGATCAAAGTATATGACGCGCAGATCAATCTGTCGGGGATAGATACGCAGATAAAAAAGAAGCTGCAGAACCTTTCGCTCTCACGCTCTGTCATCACATCCGACGAGCAGGTCCGTGATGAAATGATCCGGGAGATATTCATAAGGATTTCCGACGGGATCGCGGAGATGCTGCGCCAGGCCAGCAGCAAAACAGGACTTAAGGACATCATCATGTCGGGAGGCGTATCCTCCAGCCGGTTCATCCGTTCCTATGTGAGCGATCAGCTCGACGAGGAAGATATCATCGTATATTTTGATGATTATGATCTCGCGACGGACAACGCGGTGGGGACAGCGCTTCTGGGAGGCAAATACGTATGGGAACAGTTCCGGTGAAAGTCGGACAGCTTAATCAGTATATAGGCCGTGTGCTCGGAAGCGATCCGATCCTTTCTGATCTTTCTGTAATCGGCGAGATTTCGAACCTGAAGTTCCATTCCTCAGGCCATGTGTACTTCTCGCTGAAGGATGAGCGCTCCAGAGTCAACTGTTTCCTTCCGTCAAGAATCGCTTCGCGCCTTTCGTGCCCGATGGAGGAGGGTCTTGAAGTGATCGCCTCCGGATATGTCTCCGTATATGAACGCGGCGGCTATTATTCCCTGAATGTGACCGGAATGGAAGTGAGCGGCACGGGGGCTCTTGCTGAAGCGTTCGAAAAAATGAAGAAAAAGCTGGCTTCGGAGGGGCTTTTCGACCCGGAGCGAAAAAAGCAGATACCTGCCTTTCCGAAAAAGGTGGCAGTAGTCACATCGCCTACAGGAGCCGCTGTAAAGGATATACTTAAAATCATCCGATCGAGAAACCAGATCGTTGATGTGCTGATCTATCCGGTCCTGGTGCAGGGACCGGCGGCCGCCGGGCAGATCGCCTCGGCGATCGATGATCTGAACGAGAATCACAGCGATGTTTCCGTGATCATCACCGGCCGCGGCGGAGGCTCCATGGAGGAACTGTGGGCGTTTAACGAGGAGATCGTCGCCAGAAGCATCGCCAGGTCGGTTATCCCGGTGATCTCGGCGGTAGGCCATGAAACGGACTTCACCATCGCGGATTTTGCCGCCGACGCCAGAGCTGAGACCCCGACAGCGGCGGCGCAGATGGCTGTGCCGGATATAAGCGAGCTGGACCGGAATCTGGAGGGGATCATGGAAAACATGAACCGCCTGCTTCTGTACCGGCTGGAGCGCTGCGAGAAACGCCTTGCCGAACTGGACCCGTCTGCCTTTGCGGCGGGAATCAGCACCAGGATCGCGTATGAACAGATGAATCTGGACCGCATTGCGGAAACCATGCGCGAGGCGGCGGAGGGAAGACTCCGCAAACTGAATGAAAGAATCGAAATGCTGCATCAGCTTCTGGAAACAGCAAGCCCGTTCAGTATCATGGACAGGGGATACGCGATCGTAAGCGCGGAGGACGGAAGCGTTCTCAGTTCCACGGGGCAGATGCATGAAAAGCAGGATGTTAACATACGCGTTTCGGACGGAAGCGCGCGGGCCGTTATCACCGGAATCGGAAAGGAGCATGGCGATGAGTGAAAAGAAACCTTCCTTCGAGGAATCCCTTGCAAAACTTGAAAAAGCTTCCGAACGCCTGCGTTCGCAGGAGGTTCCGCTTGAGGAAGCCATTTCGGAGTACCGCGAGGGATTGAAATATTATAAACAGTGCCGTGAGATCCTTGATCAGGCGGCAGGAGAAATAGAAACACTGACGGAAAAGGTAACGCCATGAACGATTACAGCTATGAAGACTACAGAAAGCTTGTAGAGGATCACCTTACAGATTTTCTGCCGGATATAGACCACAAGTGTATTACGCTCTATGATGCCATGAAGTACAGCCTTATGGCCGGAGGGAAAAGGATCAGGCCGGTGCTTCTGCTTGCCGCCTGCGATTTCTGCGGAGGCAATATACAGGAGGCGCTTCCCTACGCGTGCGCGATCGAATACATCCACACATATACGCTGATCCACGATGATCTGCCGTGCATGGATGACGATGATCTGCGCAGGGGAATTCCAACCAATCATAAGGTGTACGGAGAGGCAGTCGCGACGCTTGCCGGCGACGGACTTCAGTCAGCCGCCTTTGAAACACTGCACCGCGACATGCTGCTGTACTTCGATGATCCTGATTCACTTAAGAAACGGGTCGGAGCGGCATATGAGATCAGCAAGGGCTCCGGATGCCAGGGAGTGGTTTCCGGACAGATAGCTGATATGGAGGCGGAAAACCGCAACTGCTCTCAGGAAATGCTGGACTTTATCCATATCAATAAGACCGCGGCGCTTATAACAGCGGCTGTGAGGGCCGGAGCAAGGCTTGGAGACCCCACAACGCAGATGCTCGCGGATCTGACCCATTACGCTGAAAATCTGGGACTGGCGTTCCAGATCTGCGATGATATCCTGGATGTGGTCGGAGATGAAAAAGAAATGGGAAAGAGGACCGGCGCTGACATGCAGTCCAGCAAAGCGACATATCCTGCTCTTTACGGGCTGGAGAACAGTCGGAAGCGGCTTGCCGAGCTGACAGACGCCGCGGTGGAGGCGCTTTCGCCCTATTACGACAACGCGCAGCTGTTTACATCGCTTGCTCATGAAATGGCTGTCAGAGGGAAATGACATGAGTGATTATCTGTTACATCTGAA
The DNA here is from genome assembly GCA_902797095.1 of uncultured Eubacteriales bacterium. Lineage (GTDB taxonomy): Bacteria > Bacillota > Clostridia > Peptostreptococcales > Anaerovoracaceae > Lentihominibacter. The sequence continues at coordinate 13,752 of CADBRP010000111.1, forward strand.
TCTCCCGGAAGATCTGAAGAAAATGAGTCTCAATGAACTTGAGCTTCTCTCGTATGAGATCCGGGATTTTCTGGTTGATTCTGTTTCAAAGACAGGAGGGCACCTGGCGTCAAATCTGGGAATCGTGGAGCTTGCGATAGCGCTTCACCGTACTTTTAACGCGCCCTGGGACAAGCTGATCTGGGATGTGGGGCATCAGTCTTATGTCCACAAGATCCTTACCGGCAGGGCCGCGGATTTCAAAACACTCAGGAAGCACGGCGGGATGAGCGGCTTTCCCAAACGCGGGGAAAGCGAATACGATGTTTTTGACACCGGACACAGCAGCACCTCCATCGGGCTGGGCCTGGGAATGGCGGCCGCGAGAGACCTTTCAGGGGAAGACTATTATGTGGTTCCTGTGATCGGCGACGGCGCGCTTACAGGCGGCGCCGCCTTTGAGGCCCTGAACAATGCCGGACATCTTGATTCCGACATGATCATCATCCTTAATGACAACGGCATGTCCATTTCCCCGAATACCGGAGGCCTGTCGAGGCATCTCGTTAAGCTTTCAGGCACGGCGGGATACAACGCGGTAAAAAACCGCATCAAAAACGGAATGTCCAGAGTGCCCGTCATAGGAGATGACATCGTTGCGGGGCTGCATAACGCCAAAGACAAGATCAAATATTCCATGATCGAAGGCATCATCTTCGAGGAAATGGGGATCAAATACATCGGCCCGGTAAACGGTCATGACATCAAGGAGCTCTGCGGTGTGCTGGAACACGCGAAAAAACTTTCCGGACCCGTTCTGGTCCATGTTCTTACCACAAAAGGCAAGGGATACACGCTGGCGGAAAACGACCCCGGCAAATTCCACGGAATAGGGCCGTTCGATCCGGATACCGGGGAGCCGCTGAAGAAATCAGACGGTCCGTCCTGGTCTGATATCGCCGGCGAAACCCTTACGGAGATGGCGGGAGAGGATGACCGCGTAACGGTCGTATCCGCGGCCATGATTGACGGGACCGGACTTACGGGGTTCCTGGATAAATATCCTCACAGAGCATTCGATACCGGCATCGCGGAAGGGCACGCGGTGACCTTTGCCGCCGGAATGGCCGGCGCGGGATCGAGGCCGTATGTCACGGTCTATTCAACTTTCCTGCAGAGGGCCTATGACCAGATCCTGGAGGATGTTTGCCTGCAGAATCTCCCGGTAACATTCTGCCTCGACAGAGCGGGAATCGTGGGAGCTGACGGCGAGACCCACCATGGTATCTTTGATGTTTCATGGCTCAGATCCATGCCGAATATGACTTTCCTCGCGCCCGCGAGCGCCGGGCAGCTTCAGGAGATGCTCAGATGGAGCCTTCAGTGCGAAGGCCCGTGCGCGATCCGTTATCCGAGGGGAGAAGCCCTTCAGATGGATCTTCCTGCCTTTGAGCCTGGAAAAAGCCAGCTGCTCCGGGAAGGGAAAGACGCTGATATCTACGCTCTCGGCCCGATGGTAAAGACGGCGCTGGAGGCTTCGGACATACTGCGCGGGAGCGGTATTTCCGCCGGAGTGATCAATATCGCTTCGATCTGCCCTCTGGATATGGATATGGTGAGGAATTCCGCAAAAGCGAGGAAGCTCCTTGTGACGCTGGAGGACAATGTGATTGCCGGCGGCGCGGGAGAATGCATCGCGGCAGGGCTCAGCGAAGAACACGCGGACGTGCTGAAACTGGGTTGGCCTGACCGCTTCATTGAACACGGATCATCGGATGATCTGTACAGGGCGTACGGACTTGACAGCGGTTCCGCCGCGGAAAGGATAAAAGAAAAACTTGAAGGAAAGGCTTGACATATTACTCACAGAGAGGGGGTTTTTCTCTTCCAGGGAGAAGGCGAAAACATCCATCATGGCCGGAATCGTCACTGTGGACGGAACTGTCTGCGACAAACCCGGCACTAAGATCGATACAGAGGCTGAAATAGCTGTCAAGGAGGCCGCGTGCCCTTATGTGAGCCGCGGGGGACTGAAGCTGGAGAAAGCCATAGAAGTATTCGGGATCGACCTAAGCGGCGCGAACGCCGCTGATATAGGTGCATCCACAGGCGGGTTCACCGACTGTATGCTTCAGAACGGAGCATCCCATGTCACCTGCATCGATGTCGGATACGGGCAGCTCGACTGGAAGCTCCGGAATGATCCAAGGATCACGAACATGGAGAAGACCAACGTCCGTTATCTGGACACGGAAGCGATGGGGCAGAATATGGATTTTATTTCCATTGACGTCTCTTTCATATCCCTGAAGCTGGTCCTTCCCGTGGCTGAAAAACTCCTGAAAGAAGACGGCTGCGCTGTGGCGCTGGTCAAGCCGCAGTTTGAAGCCGGAAGATCCCAGGTGGGAAAGAAGGGAATCGTTCGTGATCCCGCTGTGCATCTGGACGTGCTCAGGCGCGTGCAGGATTTCGCGGCGGAATGCGGTATGTTTCCCGCCGGGCTCGATTATTCGCCGGTTACCGGAACCGGGGGAAATATAGAATATCTTCTTTTCATGAAGAAGAAACTATGCGATAATGTCATTGACGCCGAAGAGGTCGTGAAACGGTCTCATGAGGCGTTGAAAAAATAAGTTCAACACATAATTATTGATTCAAAGGAGAAGGCAAAATGGAAGTATCTAAGAGAGTAGCGGCAATGCAGTTTTCCCCGATTCGCCGTTTCAACACCTACGCGTTCGAGGCTGAGGCCGCCGGCAAAAAGGTTTACCGTCTGAATATCGGACAGCCGGATGTTGAAACACCGGAATGCTTTATGAAAGCCGTAAAGGAGTTTGACAAGAAGGTTATCGCGTACGCGGAGTCCGGCGGCGTAAACGAGCTGCTCGATGCCATCATCGACTACAATAAACTCTATGATATGCACTTTGAAAGGAAAGACCTGCTGATCACCAACGGCGGATCCGAAGCGCTTACAATGACGTTCACAGCTCTTCTGAACCCCGGAGACGAGGCGATCATCGCTGAACCTTTCTATACAAACTACAATACATTCTGCAACCAGGTAAGCGGAACGCTGAAGCCGATCACAACAAAGGCAGAGGACGGCTACGCGTGGGCGGACAGAGAGCTGATCGAATCCGCGATCACAGACAAGACAAAGGCTATCTGCTGCATCAGCCCGGGCAACCCGACAGGAAGAGTTCTCACACTGGATGAGATGAAGCTGGTAGGCGAGATCGCGAAGGAGCACGACCTCTGGATCATCTCCGATGAAGTCTACAGAGAGTTCGCGTACGACGGAAGAAGCGTAACATCCTTCGGCATGCTCGAGGATCTGGCTGACAGAGTCATCATCATCGATTCCGTTTCCAAGAGATTCTCCGCCTGCGGCGCCAGAGTCGGCTGCGTCATGAGCAAGAACGAGGAATTCATGAGCGCTGTCCTGAAGCTCGCGCAGGGAAGACTCTGCTGCCCGACACTCGACCAGATCGGCGCGGCAGCACTGTACAGAATGGATCCTTCCTACTATGACGAAGCGAGAGCGGAATACGAAGGACGCAGAAACGCGGCTTACGAAGAGATCAGCAAGATCCCCGGAGTAGTATGCCAGAAGCCCGGCGGATCCTTCTATCTCACATGCAAGCTGCCGGTTGACAGCGCTGAGGATTTCCTGATGTTCCTGCTGAA
>CADBRP010000112.1 GCA_902797095.1 uncultured Eubacteriales bacterium
CCTCTACTCCGCGGATGGTTTCGATGCGCCGGAGAAGGATTCCCGGTTTATTCCGGCCGCGGAGCACCCTGCCTTTGCTTCGGAGGATGCCTCCCTCTGGCCGGTTCCCGAATGCGGCGAAGGCGAGCTCGCGTGGATTCCCCTGGAAAAAATCGAGTCGCTCTCCCTCTGGCCCGGCGACCGGATCTTCCTGCGCCTTCTCAGAGAGGACCGTCCTTTCTTTTCCCTTAAGCTCCGCTACGACGGGGATTCCCTTGAAGAAGCGGTACTGGACGGCGCGCCGCTTTATGACGCGGCTGCCTTTGCGTCCGCGGACTGACAGCGGGCGGCCCGCACCGGCGCCTTCAGGATTCTTCCTTTTCTTCAGATCCCTCAGATCCCTCATCAGCTGAGACATATTTCGAGATCTTTCGCGACGCGGTGGGCTGGCTGATGCCCAGATGCTTCGCCACCGCAGTGGTGGACCCATAGCGTTCATAGGCAGATCTGACCATGCTTCTTTCCAGGCGCTCGATGGCTTCTGCCAGCGTTTCGTCCGTTCCGGGCCGGATCACAGACTGATCCTCCGCCTCCCGTATTTCCTCAGGAAGGTCCCTGAGCCCGATCTCCGCGCCGCTGCTGGTGATGTAGCAGCGCTCTACCACATTGGAGATCTCCCGGACATTTCCCGGCCAGTCCCATTCGACCAGAGCCTCCATGGCTTCCGCGGAAAACCGCTTGCCCTTCCCGAACCTTTCATTGCACTGCTCCAGAAAATGCTCGAGCAGCGGAGCGACATCCTCTTTCCTCTCCCGGATGGACGGCACCCGGATCTGGATCACATTCAGCCGGTAATACAGATCCTTCCGGAACTTTCCCTCCTGCACGCTCTGTTCCAGATCCTGATTGGTGGCGGCGATCAGGCGGAAATCCACCTTCACCGGCTTGACGCTTCCGACGCGGATGATCTCCTTCTCCTGAATGGCCTTCAGTATTTTGGCCTGCAAAGGCAGGGGAATCTCCGACACCTCATCCAGAAACAGTGTTCCGTGATGAGCCATCTCGATCAGGCCGGTCTTGCCGCGGGCATCGGCGCCGGTAAAAGCGCCCTTCTCATATCCGAACAGCTCCGCCTCCAGAAGGTGCTCCGGGATCGCGGCGCAGTTGATATCCACAAACGGCCTGTCCGCCCGGCTGCTCTGGTAATGGATCTTGCGCGCCAGACTTGTTTTTCCTGTTCCGGAATCACCCAGCAAAAGCACATTCACATCGTACTCGGCCACCTGCGCGACGGTCTCCATGACCTGTTCCATCACATGGGAATTCCGGATGATATCCACATTGTTCTCCCTGCTTTTGAGCTTGGAGATCTCACTGCTGTAACGCTCCATCTGATCCTGCAGGGACGCGTATTTCTTCTGCAGATCGATCACTTCCGTGATATCCCTTGAATAGCTGACCACGAACCGGATCTTTCCGTCCCTGTTCCTGACAGGCGTGGCGGTGACCACGATGATCCTGTCTTTCTTCGTCGTCTGCTCCATCGTGACCTTGTTTCCCGATGCCAGCACCTTCGCGATGATCGACGGCCTGAAGTACCCCTCCGCCTCCAGATCGTAGACTGTTCTGCCCAGAGCCGCCTCGCTGTCAAGTCCGTAAACCTGCTCAAAGCTGGGGCTCACCCGAAGAACGATGCCGCTTCCGTCTGTGATCAGAAGATCCTCTGATACGGAGTCCATCAGTTCGTTAAAGTATTCTTTCATGTATTCCTGGGATTTTCTGACCTTTTCACGATTTCCAGACATTTTTTCCCCTTTTTTCACTTTCATGCGCGCGGCGGCTGCCTGTGCATTATTCTATCAGATATTTGCCCTCACAGATAACAAAAAAGCACAAAACGGAGCAGCGGGATAAACCCGCCGCCCCAATGTAGAAAGACACTTACTTTCTGGCTTTTCTGGCTTCGTTGATCAGGTACATGATGTCCTGCGTAATGGCAGCGCCCGCGATTGCTGTAATGTTGGACGGATCCATATCCGGCAGCACCTCTACCATGTCCGCGCCTACGATGTTGACGCCCTTCAGGCCCTGCAGGACCTTACGTACGGTATCTGTGGACGGACCGCCGATGACCGGTGTTCCGGTTCCCGGAGCCGCTGACGGATCGAGCGCGTCGATATCAAATGTCAGGTAGACCGGATTGTCGCCTACGATGTTTCTGATCTTTTCCGCGAGCTCATACGGAGTGTAATCCAGAGCTTCCATGGACTTGATCACAGTGTATCCGCATTCCGTGAACTCTGTTCTGCAGTAAACCTGAACGGATCTTGAGGAATCGATGCAGCCCTCTTCCTGCAGGTCATACGCGAAATTCGCGTGGGACAGATTCTTCGTGCCGTCCGGCTTCAGCTGGGACGGGGAGCTGTCCTGATGGGAATCAAAGTGGATCAGGGACAGCGGGCCGAATTTCTCAGCGCACGCGCGGACCGGTCCGTACGGGATCGTGTGGTCGCCGCCGATCGTCATCGGGGACGCGCCCGCGTCCAGAATCTTCTTGACTGTTTCATAGGTGTCCTTGACCATGAAGTCTGTCGCGTACGCGCCTACCCAGTAGCCGACATCGCCGTAGTCAACGATCTTTGCCTCATCTCCGAGATAGTAATCCCAGGGATACTTGAAGCAGCACGCGATCAGAGACTGTTCTCTGACAGCTCTCGGAGCGAATCTCGCGCCCGGGCGGAATGTAACAGCGCTGTCAAAGGGAACTCCCATAACGACGATGTCCGCGCCTTCGACATCCTGTGTGACTTCACAATGGTTCCAGCTGGGGATTCCAGCATAATGCAGATGCTCCTGTACCTTGTATTCCTTTTCAGCCATTTTTTTCTCCTCCATTTAATTGGGTTTTGATAAGTAAAGTGTTAACAGTTTATGAAACGATCTGCCTTCCCGCAGATTGCGATCTGATTAATTTCCATCCTCCTTGAACCACTTGAACAGGCCCAGCAGCATTCCGATGATGATAAACATGAACGGGATGGAAAGCACGATGCAGATGGTCTTCAGCGCGGAGAACGGCGCTCCGGTAAACATGATGACCAGCGGCACCAGCGCCAGTACGACGCACCATACAAGTCTGAACTTCGGGTTGGGGTTCCCGTTCTCATCCAGCTTCGACGTTGCCGCGGAAGCCAGTGTGAAGGACGCGGAATCCAGCGAGGTCGCAAGGAACCCGAGGGTGCACAGAGCGAACACGATCGGCAGAACCACCTTGCCCAGAGGAAGCACTCCGAACAGCTGCATCAGACCAGCCTGCAGATCTTCCTGCTGAGTCAGCTCGAACTGTCCTGTCAGCTCCGCGTTCAGGCCGAATCCTCCGTTGACGGCGAACATGACCCATGTTCCGATGGAGATGCCTCCGAGACATGTCAGGATCATTTCACGGATCGTCCTGCCTTTGGAGATCTTCGTGATGAAGATTCCCATCAGAGCAGCGTAATTGAACGCCAGCGTGAACAGGAAGATGGTGTTGATCTCCGGGAATCCGGACTGTCCGATCGGATCGGTGAACAGGGACATGTCCACATAGTGTGTCAGCATCTTGCCTACGCTGTAGGTGAAGTCCTGCACGATGAACTTAGTCGGGCCGACGACGGCGATGAACGCGATCAGGATGATCATGAGGTACATGGTCAGATCGCTCATCTTCTTCATGCCTTTTTCAATACCGATGATGGATGTGATCGAAAAGATTGCGGCGACGATCAGAAGAACGATCACATTGACGGTGAAGCTGGCCTCAATGCCCATTACATGCGCGATGCCGGCGCTGATGATGGGAACGCCCAGTCCCAGGGAAACGCCCAGTCCGCCGACGATGCTCAGGATAGTCAGAACGTCCACTACTTTGCCGATGGGCTTCGCGTACTTGAAATCGCCCATCATGGCTTCGCAGACCGCGCTGATCCTCAGTACCGGGATCTTCCTGACATGGTATGCATAGGCCACGCTGACAGCTGTCAGAACAAAGATGACCTGAACTGAGAATCCCCAGTGGAAGAACGCGTAGGACAGTGAGTATTCCGCGGCTTCCTGTGTGAACGGTTTGATGCCGAAGGCCGGTTCAGCATAATAGAATGACCATTCCACGAACGAGTAGTATGTTGCTGTCGCTGCCAGAGCCGCGCACATCATCATCGCGATGTAGCTGAACATGGAATATTCAGCCTCCCCTTCGCCCAGCTTTACATTGCCGTGCTTGCTCAGCGCGATGTACAGCGACAGAAACAGCCCGATAAAGACGAACCACAGTATCGGCGAAGCCATGATCGATGTCGCGACATCAAAGATTTTGTTGACCGCGCTCAGCGTCGCGTCCGGGGCGATCGCCATAACGGCAACGAACGCCGCGACCAGGGCAATGCAGAAAATCGTGATCGGCTTATCAATAGCAGTTTTCTGACTGACTGCGTTGATTGGCTTTTCCATTCAATCTTCCTCCTTTTGATACAGTTAATAATAATGACCTGACGAATTGCCTCTTTATAGAGCAAGCGCCGTGCCAAGTCCTGAAAACGGCTGTTTTCAGCGGTTTTCGCGGTTTTCAGCAGATTGCCGTATATTCAGGAATGAAATGTTTTTCCGGCAGAGCCGCTTCAGAATCCGCGGAAAAACTCTTCGATCCCTTTGATTTCAATGTTTTCCGGTCTCTTATTCAGTCCTGAAACCGTCTATTCACGGATGAATACTTTACTGCGATCGCCGGGTCGGCTTTTCGGGAATGAATAGTCTTCTGAAATCCGTAAAAAAACAGGAGACTGTTTTCAAATTCCAGTCTCCTGTTTCGCAGTACGAAGTTTATCCGCTGCTCCCAGTTACCCCACCTGACCCTGAACCGGTCAGAAGCTGCCAAGAAGTTCATCCAGCATTTTGCCCGCGTCGAATACGCCGGCGTAGTCCGAGGCGCTGAAGACCTCGGCCTCCTTATCCTTATTGATGCTGATGATCACATCAGCGTCCTTGATGCCGCAGAGATGATGCGCGGCCCCTGATATCCCGAATCCTATATAGACCTTCGGCTTTACGGTCCTGCCGCTTGTTCCTATCATGGAGTATTCATCCGGGCCCCATTCCATATCCACTACCGGGCGGGTGCACCCGGCCGCTCCGCCCAGCTTTTCCGCCAGGGTCTCGATCTTCTTCCAGCCCTCTTCCGAACCGATGCCGAAGCCGCCGCAGACGATGATCTTCGCCTTTTCCAGCGCTTCGGAGGTGTTCTGACGGGGTCTGCATCCGGTCAGTGTCACGCCGCCGCAGCTTTCCGGGACGCCGCCGGCTCCATCCGGCAGGCTGCAGATATGATCGCGGTATCCGCCCGCGCTGTCCGCGTCTCCCTCGAAAACGCCCGGCTTCACCGTCGCGATGGCCGGCTTTGTGTCCGGAATGAAGATCTCGCCGATGACCCGTCCTCCAAAAGCAGGCACCATGCAGGCAAGCCTGCCGTCATCCGCGCGCTCAAGCTGGCTGCAGTGCGCGGCCACGCCTGTACCCAGGCGGACGCCGAGCGCGGGAGCGGCTTCCTCTCCAAGGGCTGTCGCGCCCATAAGAAGCACATCCGGCTCTTCCTCACGCACCGCCGTCTCCAGCAGATCGATGACCGCCATATGATTGACCGCAGCGGGACCCGCGGCGGACGCGCCCGTCCCTTCGGGCAGCGCAAGGCGGACGAATTCTGTTCCCTCTTCCGAGAACAGCTCCTTTGCCTTCGTCATCAGCTGAAAGAACACAGGATGCCCTTCGTCAAACACCATAATTTTATTTGCAGGATGATTTCCCATATCACACACCTGCCTTTGC
>CADBRP010000113.1 GCA_902797095.1 uncultured Eubacteriales bacterium
CCGGCCTTATCTGTCAGAGTTTATCGGGCAAAGTTTATTTGTCAGAGCTTATTTGTCAAAAGCGTCATAGATCGCGCAGATAGCTCTGTTGAAATCCTTGCTTTCGACGCCGAGGATGACGTTGATCTCGCTGGCGCCCTGGTTCAGCAGGCGGATATTGATCCCCGCGTCTGCCAGAGCGGTGGTGATGACGGACGCCACTCCGACGGTGCGGCTGAGTCCCATGCCGACCACCGCGATCAGGGCGATATCCTCAAATACCGTGATGCTGTCCGGATGGAGCCGGTGCTCGAAAGCGCTCAGCACTTCATCGATCTGATCCTCCAGCTCGGAGCTTTCGATGACGAGGGAGAATGAATCGATCCCGGTGGGGATGTGGTCAAAGCTGATGCGCAGATCCTCGAGGACGCCGAGAGCTCTCCGGACGAATCCGATCTCATTGTTCATCATGCTCTTGTGAAGAGTAATAACTGTAAAGGGGTGCTTTCCCGCGATGCCGGAGAGCACCTTTTCGCTGTCATAGGTGCTTTCGGTCGTTATGATCGTGCCCGGATCCTCCGGGGCGTTGGTATTGCGGATGTTGATGGGGATATTCGCCTTCCGGCAGGGGAACACCGCTTCTTCGTGCAGCACTCCGGCGCCCATGTAGGAGAGCTCCCGAAGTTCCATGTACGAAATGTGTTCGATGGGCTTTGGGTTTTTCACGATTCTGGGGTCGGCCATCAGCAGTCCGGAAACATCCGTCCAGTTTTCATAGATATCCGCGCCTGCCGCGCGGGCGACGAGCGATCCCGTCACATCGGAGCCGCCGCGGGAGAGAAGACAGATTTCCCCGCTGTCGCGGTATCCGCCGTAAAAGCCCGGAAAAACGGCCCGCTCATGCTTTTTGAGCTCCTCGGAAAGCGCTTCGTTGGTCTCCTCGGGGAGGAGCCTGCCTTTGTTGTCAAACAGGATCAGATTCTGCGTATCGACAAAATCGAATCCGAGATAGGCGGCGACGAGGATCGCCGACAGGTATTCGCCCCGGCTGACGATATAGTCCTGACTGCAGCCCGCGGCGAGATTGCTTTTGATCTCCTCGAAGCGGCTCTTCAGATCGACATCGATGTCAAGGGTGCGCTTGATGCCGAGATAGCGGTCCGCTACCACCTGAAAAAGCTGCTCCCAGGGGATATTGTGATCGGCCTGCGCTTTGCACAGGAAAAGCAGGTCTGTTATCTTGTTATCCTTCTCAAACCTTTTGCCCGGCGCGGAGACGACGATGTAGCGTCTCTCCGGATCGGCGCTGATGATGTTTCTGATCTTGTTCAGCTGGATTCCGTCAGCGACGGAGGAACCTCCGAATTTTAATGTTTTGATTCCCATTTTTTCTTCCATTCCTGTTTTCTGTGTATTTAACTGCTATGATAGAAAGTATACCAAAGACGAACAGCAATGCAAGTGATAATCAGGGAAGAACAGTTGCATTACAGCCGCAAACAGTATAGAATGGGAGCATACAAGAAAAGGAGAGACACATCATGAAGAGAATCAAAACTATCAGCACAAAGAATCTGAAGGACAGCATCACAAGAGACGGCTGCGGCGAATGCCAGACTTCCTGCCAGTCCGCATGCAAGACCTCCTGCGGCATTGTCAACCAGAAGTGCGAGAAAAACAAGTAATGATCCATCAGTATAAACTGAACGGGTTCAACATCGTATTGGACGTAAACAGCGGCTCGGTACATTGTGTGGATGATGTTGCGTATGACATCATCCGCCTTTTTTGTGTGTCCGCGGAGGAGAACGGGAACGAAGGCGTTCTCACGGAGGATGAAAAGGACGGAATCTGCTCGCAGATCCTGAAGGAGCATCCGGAAGTGACGGAAGAGGATGTCCGGGAGGTCTTCTCAGACATAGACGCGCTTCGCGAAGAGGGAAAGCTTTTCAGCTCCGACCTGTTCGAGCCGCATCCCGAACTGCTGAAAAACCGGGATACGCATGTGAAGGCTCTGTGCCTGCATGTGGCGCATACCTGCAATTTAAGCTGCAGCTACTGCTTTGCCAGCCAGGGAAAATTCCACGGGGAGAGAGCGCTGATGAGCGCGGAAACAGCCCGCGCCGCCATCGATTTCCTGATCAGGGAGTCCGGCACGCATTACAATCTGGATGTGGACTTCTTCGGCGGGGAACCGCTGATGAACTGGGAAGTGGTGAAGGAGACCGTCCGGTACGGGAGGCAGCAGGAAAAGCTGCATAACAAGAACATCCGGTTCACGCTGACGACGAACGGCGTGGGTGTGAACGATGAAGTCATCGATTTTTCAAACCGCGAGATGCATAACGTGGTCCTGAGCCTTGACGGGCGCAAAGAAGTGCATGACCGCTTCCGCAGAACCATAAATGACGAGGGAAGCTACGATATCGTCCTGCCGAAATTCAGGAAGTTCGCCGCGGCCAGAGGAGACCGGGAATATTATATGCGCGGAACATACACGCACTGTAATACGGACTTTACGGAAGATATTCTCCACATGGCGGATATGGGGTTCGACCGCCTGTCCATGGAGCCTGTCGTGACAGACAGCTCTGATCCGGTCGCCCTGACGGAGGAGGATCTGCCGGTGCTGTACAGGCAGTATGAGATCCTCGCGGAGGAAATGCTGAAGAGGCAGAAGGAAGGAAATCCTTTCGTCTTTTATCATTACATGATAGATCTTGAAGCCGGCCCCTGCATTTACAAGCGTATCGCCGGATGCGGGGCGGGAACCGAGTACTATGCCGTCACCCCCTGGGGAGACCTCTATCCCTGTCATCAGTTCGTCGGGGAAGAGAAGTTCAGAATGGGGGATATCTTCAGCGGGATCAGCGCGAAAGACCTGCAGGAGGAGTTCGCCGCGAACAACATCTACGCGCATGAGGAGTGCGCGGACTGCTGGGCGAAGCTCTACTGCTCCGGAGGATGCGCGGCCAACGCCTGGCATGGGACCGGATCCATATCCGGCGTCTATGAATACGGGTGCAAACTGTTCCGCAAGAGGATGGAGTGCGCGCTGATGATGAAGGCGGCGGAAGCGCTTGCCGCCGAAGAGTAAGGTGATATGAACAGGAGAACTCCGGCGCTGCTGGCCGTGATAGGCGGAAATACAATTTTCGGATTCAGCTTTATCTTTTCGAAGCTGGCCCTGCAGATCACACTTCCCAGCGTCCTTATCGCGACGCGTTTTGTGACGGCGTTCGCCCTGCTGAATATCATCGCCTTCGCCGGGAGAAAGATCAGGATCCGCGACGGACAGGGAAACAGCCGTCCGCTGGTGCGGTTCTCCCTCAGGGGAAAGCCGCTGAAGGACATCCTGCTTCTGGCGCTGTTCCAGCCGATCCTGTATTTTCTCTGTGAAAGCTACGGCATCGTCTATACATCATCTTCATTCGCGGGAACCATCATCGCTGTCATTCCTGTCGCGGGCGTGGTATTTGACGTGATCATCATGCGCTCGCCGATCTCGGGAAAGCAGATCATCTGCGCGGTTCTTTCCGCGGTCGGGGTGGCTGTGACGACCATAGGCGCGGAGGGGATGAGGTCATCCTTTCTGGGCCTGATGATCCTTCTGGGAGCGGTCGTATCCGGCGCCCTGTTCTATGTTTTCAGCAAAAAATCCGGAGGGTATTACAATCCTCTGGAGCAGACATATGTTATGTTCGCCATGGGCAGCATCGTTTACGTGATCTTCGCGGCAGTACAGTGCCGCGGGGATTTTCTGCGCCTTGCCGGCGAAGCGTTTTCCCAGCCGATGTTCATCATCGGCGTTCTCTATCTGGCGGTGCTCTCATCGGTAGCCGCCTTCATTCTTCTGAATTACGGGACGGTAAGGGTCACTGTATCCGAGGCGTCCATTTTCGCCAACCTGACTACTGTGATCTCCATCGCAGCGGGCGTGGTGTTCCTGCATGAGTCGTTCTCGCTGTTTCAGGCGGCGGGGGCGGCGATCATCATCGCCAGTGTTTACGCGGCCAGCCGCCGCGGGGAGCCCGGACCGGAGAAAAAGGCGGGGGAGCAGGAAACAGCGGGACAGTAAACAGACAAAAACTCATAGAAAAACCTATATAAAATAACTCATAGAAAAAACAAAACTCCAGCAGGAAAGGAGGCACGGCATGACAGTCGCAGCAGCTTTTATGGTACCGCATCCGCCGATGATCATTCCTCAGATCGGAAGAGGAGAGGAGGCGCAGATCGCGGAAACCATCCGGGCGTATGAAAAGGCCGCGGAAGAGATCGCGGCGGAAGAGCCCGATACCATCGTGATCGCCAGTCCCCACACGGTAATGTACATGGATTACTTCCACATTTCCCCGGGACATCACGGAGACGGATCCTTCGCGCGGTTCGGCGCTCCGGAGGTATCCTTTCATGAGCTCTATGATACGGAGCTGGTCCGGCAGATCGACGGGCTTGCGGAGGAAAGAGGCTTTCCGGCAGGCACCCTGGGGGAAGAGGAACCGGAGCTGGATCACGGCACCATGGTGCCGCTGTATTTCATACGGAAAAAGTATCAGAAAGGCAGGATCGTCCGTGTCGGGCTGTCCGGGCTTCCCCTGGAGGATCATTACCGCCTGGGACAGCTGATACGGGAGGCCGGTGAAAAGCTGGGCCGCCGGATCGTTTTTGTGGCCAGCGGAGACCTCTCGCACCGGCTGCAGGAGTATGGCCCGTATGGTTTCGCGGCGGAGGGCCCGGTCTATGATGAGCGGATCATGGATGTCTGCTCCCGCGCTTCCTTCGGGGAACTGTTCGATTTTGACGAGGACTTCTGCCGGAAGGCGGGAGAATGCGGGCACAGAGCGTTCGTCATGATGGCGGGAGCCCTGGACGGAATGTCTGTGACAGCCCGGCAGCTTTCCCATCAGGATGTGACCGGCGTGGGATACGGGGTCTGTACCTTCCATCCGGGCGGAACTGACAGCGGCAGGCGTTTTCTGGACCGGCGTCTCGCGGAGAGGGAAGCGGCCCTCGCCGAAAAACGCGCTTCCGAGGACGCTTTTGTCAGCCTGGCGAGGCAGTCTCTGGAGCATTATGTGAGGACGGGAAGGCCGCTGGAAATGCCGGCGGATCTGCCCGCGGAGCTGACAGACGCCAGGGCCGGAGCGTTTGTTTCGCTGCATGAGCACGGACAGCTGAGGGGCTGCATCGGAACGATACAGCCTGTTTCGGAAAACCTCGCCCGGGAGATCATACGGAATGCGGTCAGCGCGGGCACCGAGGATCCCAGGTTCCGGCCGGTAACAGAGGAAGAACTGAAATGGATCGAGATAAGCGTGGATGTGCTGGGGGAACCGGAGGATATCGACTCCCCCGCGGAGCTTGATCCGCGCAGGTACGGAGTCATCGTTTCAAACGGCGGGCGCAGAGGCCTGCTTCTGCCGGATCTTGAGGGAGTTGATACCGCGGAGCGGCAGATCTCCATCGCCAGAGCAAAGGCAGGGATCTCTCCGGGGGAACCGGTGGAGCTGAAGCGGTTTGAAGTGGTGCGGCACGGAAAGGAAGACTGAGATGGCGGTATGTGATGTCTGTTTCCGGCACTGCGGGATTCCGGAGGGAAAGAACGGAGCCTGCGGCGTCCGCGGCTGCCGCGAAGGAAAGGTCGTATCCCTGTCCTACGGAGCGGTGTCCTCGCTGGCGCTGGATCCCATAGAGAAGAAACCGCTGGCGCGGTTTCATCCGGGCGCGATGATCCTGTCCGCGGGAAGCGCCGGGTGCAATCTGTTCTGTCCGTTCTGCCAGAACCATGAGATCTCCGGGCCGGAGAATATGGAACGCGTGCTCGGGCAGGCGGCGAGGACCGCGCCGGAGGAACTCGTCCGCCTCGCGGCTTCATGCAGAACGCAGGGGAATATCGGCCTGGCGTTCACCTACAATGAACCGCTGGTGGGTTATGAATTCGTCCGCGACACCGCGAAGCTCCTCAAGGAGGAGGGTATGGCGGCCGTGATGGTGACCAACGGCACGGCGGAGCTTCCTGTACTGGAGGAACTCCTGCCATATATCGACGCTATGAATATCGACCTGAAGGGATTCACGGACAGCTATTACCGGGATTTCCTGAAGGGCGACAGGAGGCAGGTCATGGAATTCATCAGCCGGGCGGCCGGGGACTGCCACGTGGAGATCACGACCCTGATAGTCCCGGGGATGAACGATTCAGAAGAGGAGATCCGGGAGCTCAGCGGGTGGATCGCCTCTCTCGGCGAGGATATACCGCTGCACCTGACCCGGTATTTTCCGCGGCACAGGATGACGGAGCCGCCCGCCGCCTCTCCGGAAAAGATGCTGCGCCTGGCGGAAATTGCCGGGAAGCAACTGAGGCATGTCTATACGGGGAATATGTGACGCGCCCCGGCACTTGTGCTTGAGGCCTCGGTCGGTTATAATATTCTAATACTGTTCTGATGCGGTTTTCCGCACCGGAAGACAGGAGGCGGAATGGACGACAGACAGAAAAAAGCGGCTGCCGCCGCGGCTATGGCGGCGGTGATATCGGCCTCCGGCGCTGCGGTGGAGGCGTCTTTTGACGATCCCGCGGACCTTCTGCAGAGCACTGCTGTGGATCCGAAGATCGAATACGTGAACGCGGATGAAGACGATTCCGACGGCGCGATGCAGGAGGAAAAGAAAGAGACCGAAAAGAGGCAGGGCGCCGCGGGCGTTTTCCGCGAGTGGATCCTGGGCCTTCCGCTTTATGTGCGCGCGGTATTCATTCTTCCGCAGTGGTTTATAGGCAATCTGGTCATCGCCGCGGGCAGTTTCCTGTTTGCGGGGCTTTCGCCGATCCTTAACTGGGCGCTGGGCTTTGTCCTCATCGCGCTGGTGATCGCCGCGGCGTTTACTGTCAGCGTGAAAGCGATGTTCCCGGACCTGCCTTTGCGAAAGATAATCAACAGGCATTCCGTCAAATGGATCCTGATCGCTTCCGCGGCTGTATTCTTAGCGGACCTGGTGCTGGGCGTCTTCTGGCCCGGATACGCCAGATTCAAGACGCTGTTTATGGCGGCGTTTACCCTGGCGGCGCTGGGCATGACGGTGATGTGGTTCGCGCGCAGGGAGCACCGCAGGCGGCTTCATGAAATGGAGGAGACGCTGGCGGAGGAAGCGGAAGAAGCGGAGCCGGCGGAATATGAGTATACTTCGCTTGGGCAGACATTTACAGTCCGTCCGTCAAAGGACTGACGCGGCACAGACAGAACAGGGCAGAACATGAATCAGATATCAGCAGCTGAAAAAACTGAAGAAGCCGGGATCTTTCCGGCTGAGGAAGAGATCCGGACGGTCGACGTCATCGTTCCCTGCTACAATGAAGCGGAGAATATTGACGCGTTTTATGACGCGGTGCAGAAGGTGGCGGACTCCATTCCGGGCTACGATTTTTCATATATTTTTGTGGATGACGGAAGCAGTGACGGAACTCTGGAGATGATCCGCGAGATCGCGGAGGCAGGGGTCGCGGATGTTACTACGGTCCGTTATCTTTCCTTCAGCAGAAACTTCGGCAAGGAGGCGGCCATGTACGCGGGGCTGCAGGCTTCCGCGCGCTCCAGAGGTGGGCAGGGCGCCGACTACGCTGTTATCATAGACGCGGATCTGCAGCATCCGCCTGAACTGATCCGGGAGATGATCCGGGTCGTTGAGGAAACTGGATGCGACAGCTGCGCCGCCCGCAGGGTGAGCCGCAAGGGAGAACCGAGGATCCGCAGCGCCGCCGCCAGGGCGTTCTACAGGATCATGAACCGGTTCAGCGACATTGAGATCATGGACGGAGCGGTGGATTTCCGCCTGATGAGCCGGCAGATGGTCAGGGCGATCGTAAGCATGCCGGAGACGCAGCGCTTCTCCAAGGGCATCTTCGCCTGGGTGGGATTCGATACGCGCTGGATCGAATTTGAGAATGTAAGGCGGCTTTCCGGTGAAAGCCGGTGGACCATGTCGAAGCTGCTGAAATACGCGATCGCGGGTTTTCTGGATTTTGCCGAGGCGCCGCTTAAGGCGATCGGCGCGGTGAGCGGACTGATCGCGGCCGGATCCGCGGTCTATCTGATCGTTGAGATCGTGAAAACGATCATCTTCGGCAAGGACGTGCCGGGCTATGAATCGCTGATATGCCTGATCCTGATTTTCGGCGGGCTGCTGACGGCGATCCTGAGCGTGATCGGCGAATATATCGGACGAATGTATCTGGAGATGAAACGCCGTCCGATCTATATTGTAAAAGAAAGTAACACGGACGGTGAGGTATGAGGCGAGTCGGTTCTTTGAAAACAGTGATGAAACGGCAAAGGTTCGCTCTGGCGGCCTTTTTTCTGCCTGTCCTGATCACCATCGCCGCTTTCGCCGTGCAGGGGATATACCCCTTCGGGGAAAACCAGATCACGGTGATAGACATGTACCATCAGTACGTGCCGTTCCTCAGCGAGCTTCAGTATAAGCTGCATCACGGGGGCAGCCTGTTCTTCAGCTGGGACGGAGCCGGGGGCTTCAATTTCTGGAACCTGCTGGCCTACTACGGCGCGAGCCCTCTGAATCTGCTGCTGTTTTTCTTCCCGGAAAAGCTGCTGGTCGAGGCGGTCACAGTCATCCTGCTGATCAAGATCGGGTTTTCCGGAAGCTTTATGTACAGGTATCTTTCCTTTTCCCGCAGCGGCGCGAGAGATCTCTCCGCGGAGACGCGGGATCCCGCTTCCGCCGCTCGGATCAGGGTCTGCTTCAGCAGCCTTTACGCGCTGTCCGCGTATGTGCTGGCATATTACTGGTGCATCATGTGGATCGATGTGGTGGCGCTTCTGCCGCTGTGCATCCTGGGACTTGAGAGGCTGATGGACAAAGGCCGCGGCGTAATGTATTCGGTCGTCCTGGCGCTGATCATCTTCTGCAATTACTACATCGCCATCATGGTGTGCATTTTCATAGTGATCTATTTCCTGATGTACTGGTTCTCGAAGCCGCGGGAAGGCGGCTTCTGGGGATTCTTCCGGGCGCTGGCGCTGTGCGGGTGGCACTCCCTGATCGGAGCGGCCATGTCCGCGATGATGCTTCTGCCGACTTATCTGAGCATGCAGAACGCGTATTACTATTCCTCAGAGATGCCCGAGAACTGGGAGTTCTATAATGATCCTCTGGCGATCTTCAACCAGCTTCTGCCCAACGCTGAGCTGAGTTACCGCGAAGGCCTTCCGAATATCTGGTGCGGCCTTCTTACGCTCCTTCTGCTGATCTGCTATTTCCTCAGCAGGAAGATCGGGATGCGCGAAAAGGTCTGCCGCGGCGCGATGCTCGCGGTGCTGTTCCTGAGCCTGAATCTGAACCGGCTTGATTTCATCTGGCACGGGTTCCATTTCCCGAACCAGCTGCCTTACCGGTATTCGTTCATGATCTGCTTCCTGCTGGTATCGATGGCCGCCGCCGTGCTGGGCCGGTCGGACATGCTTTCAAGGAAAACCGTGGCGTCCCTGTTCGGATGCGGGATCGCTTACTATCTTTTCGCCGCGCATCTTCTGGAGGACACGCTGGATGACAAGAACCAGTTCTTCTATATCGGGATCGCCATGCTGGCGGCTTACTGCGGCCTTCTGGCGGCCAGACGCGGAGGATATCTGGACTCCCGCGGTTTTTCGATCCTCCTGGTCCTGGTGGTGAGCATGGAGCTCTTCACCTGCACGTCCCTGGGTTTCAGCAAAGTGGGGACTGTGGAACGGGCTCCGTATCTGGAGGACAGCGCTGTCATTTCCGAGCTTACGGGACAGATCGCGGGCGACCCGGCCAGGACGGAGCTGTATGACTGGACCATCATGAACACGCCGGCCCTGTATCATTACAGGGGCATATCCCAGTTCTCCTCCTCCCTGAACTCGTTTTCAACTGAGCTGATGGAGAAGATCGGCGTAGAGGGAGAGCCGGGCAAGAACCGGTACAACTATGTCATTTCAAATCCCGTGACAAACGCGATCCTGAACCTGAAATACATTATTGCTGTCGGAGGCGAAATGGACGATGACAGCTTTGACCTTGCCGCCAGCACAGAGGGAGGCAATCTGTACGAGAACCGCTATCCGCTGGCGATGGGATATGTGCTGCCCTACAGCATCGATACGTGGGATATGTCGGATCTGAACCCGTTCAATGTGCTCGATGATTATGTGCGCGCGGCGACCGACGGAAGGGTCAAGCGCATTTTCAGACCTCTTAACCTGTCATATTCAGAGGCGGATCTTCTGGAGATCAGCGAAGACGAATACGGGCTTCTGCAGACATACGGCGGAGACCCTGGAGCCGGCAGAGCGGGGCTCCACTACACTGCGGCTGAAGCCGGGACCCATTATGTGTTCGTCGAGGCTGAACAGGCGGAGACCATACAGGTGCAGTATTCGGACGGCACGACCAGAGACCTGCGGGAGGACTGCGGGGCGGTCGTAAACATCGGAAAACTGAACAAGGGAGAGGAATTCTCCATTCAGATCAATTATCAGGAGGACGGCTGCGGCATGATTCACTGCTATGTCTGCACGGCGGACATGGCTGCGTGGGATAAAGCGTACTCAATGATCAGCAGAAGCCTTCTTTCGGTAGATGAATTTGATGACACCCATATCAAAGGCAGCATTGACGTAGTAAGGGAAGGCGTCTTTGTGACATCGATCCTGAACGAGCCGGGATGGACGATGAAGGTGGACGGCCGCGAAAGAGAGATAGACGATGTCGCGGACGGCGCTCTGATCGCGACGAACCTGACGAACGGGCATCATGAGATCGAGCTGCGTTTCCATACTCCGGGGCTGATTCCCGGCCTTATAATCGCGGTCATCGGCCTGCTGCTCCTCATCGCGACATGTCAGGTCCGCCAGCGGATACAGAGAGCGCGTATGACTTCAGGAATATCCTCGAGCGGGATCTGATTATAGTAGAGGATCAGAAGACCTGGCTCGGATGTTGTTGATACCGGGATGCCGAGATTCGCGGCATCCTCTTTTAATTGGAGAGGATCCCTGCCGCCCCGCACTGTCAGGAGCACGCTAATGCCTGAAGCGGTGCTGCGGAGGCTGACGAGATCAGAAGCCTCCCTGCGGAGGGCCTCGGAAAGCCTGGCCAGCTTCTGGGAATACAGTTTGCGGAGTTTGCGGATGTGCGTCTGATACCAGCCGGTCTGCATGAAAATGGCCAGCGTCAGCTGCTCGAGCTTGGAACAGGTCTGAGGATAATACTGCAGCGTCTTCGTGAAACTCTCCGCGATCTGCGGAGGGAGCACCATGTAGCTGATCTTGACCGCGGCGAACAGGGTGCTGGAAAAAGAGCCGAGATAGATCACCCTTTCGTCATCGGTCAGGCTGCGCAGAGCGGGAATCGGCCGGCCGGAATACCGCAGCTCGCTGTCGTAGTCGTCTTCGATGATATAGCTGTCGTTGGAGATCGCCCAGCGCAGCAGTTCATACCGCCGTCCGACCGGCATGACGGAGCCGGTGAAAGAGTGGTTGGAGGGGCTGACGTAGACCGCGGCGCGGATATTGGCGGGAAGCTTTTCAAGAACGAGGCCGTTATCAGCCACAGCCACCTGGGTGATGGCGAAGCCCCGGTCCCGGAACGTGTTGTGAACAGGGGTGTATCCGGGATGCTCCAGCGCGACGTGTTCCACATGCAACTCCCGCAGAAGAGTGGCGAGATGGTTTGTGATCTGCTGGGTGCCCGCCGCGACAACGATCTGCTCCGGCCGGCAGGTTACGCCGCGGGAGCGGTAGAGGTAGCGGGCGATCTCGTTTCTGAGCGCGGCCTCCCCCTGGGGGCTGCTTTCAAAAAACAGGGAGGAGGAGTATTCATTCAGCACCCGGTTCATGCATTTTTTCCATTTGTTGAAGTCAAAGCAGTCCGGGTCCCAGAGCCAGTTCTGCTGCTGCGTAATGCCCGCGTTATCTTCAGAATACAGTTCTGTGTCAAAAACGCTGTTTTCAGAGTGTACAGTTCTGGCGTCAGCGGATGAGATATGAGCGGCATAATATCCGGACTGCGCCCTGCTGGTGATATATCCTTCGACCAGCAGCTGATTATAGGCTTTCTCCACGGTGGTGATGGAAAG
The DNA here is from genome assembly GCA_902797095.1 of uncultured Eubacteriales bacterium. Lineage (GTDB taxonomy): Bacteria > Bacillota > Clostridia > Peptostreptococcales > Anaerovoracaceae > Lentihominibacter. Next base: position 12,095 of record CADBRP010000113.1, read on the forward strand.
GCCCGTGGATCCCGCCAGGCTCCGCAGGGAGGGGAGCCGCTCGTTTTCGCCGATCTCTCCGCTCAGGACCGCGTTTCTGAGATAATCGTAAAGCTGCATATAATAAGGTTTTTTTCTGGATTCATCCAGAACCGGAAGCACCGCTTTCATGCCGACCTCCATCTGTTCATACAAAAATAAATAAAACTGTCTATTTAATTATATACAATTTTATCATATTATAGTAGACGCAAAAAGGGGATAAGGCGAAAGGAGCGTAATTATGAGGACAGACAGAGACTCCAGAGTGTATAATGTGGTCATGACAGCCATGATGATGTGTCTCGTCATGGTCGCGATACTGCTGCTTAGGGTTCCGATTCCCTTCACGCAGGGATATGTTAATCTCAGCGACGCCATGGTATTTATGGCGGTCATCATCCTGGGATGGAAGCACGGCGCGCTTGCCGCCGGGCTGGGCAGCATGCTTGGAGATGTTTTATCGGGATTTGCCATGTGGGCTCCGTGGAGCTTTGTGATCAAGGCTCTGATGGCCATTATTTTCGCCACGGTCATCCAGACCGTATCCCGGGGCAGGAAAGCGGATTCCGCAGGCAGGGCGAATATATCGGGAAAGAAATATCTTTCCGCTGAGATCGCGGGAATGATTCTTGCCGGCGCGTTTATGGCGGCGGCGTACTGGTTCGCGGAGGGAATCATGTACGGCAACTGGGTGGTCGCGGCTCTTGGGATTCCCTGGAATATCGGACAGGCGCTGGTCGGGGCCTGCCTGGCTGTGATCCTGAACACGGCGCTGACAAAGACTTCACTGCGCAGCAGGATGGTTTACAGCATGCCTGAGAGATGATCCGGCGGAAGCTTTCCTGAAGGCGGCCGGCATAATACTGACAGACACGGGAAGACAGATGGAGGATGACAGTGCAGGCGTATATCGAAGCGCAGAATCTTACCTTTGATTATATCAAGCAGGACGGAGATGTGGTCCGGGCGATCGACGACATCAGCTTTTGCGTGGAAAAAGGAAGCTTTACCGCCATCATAGGCCAGAACGGATCCGGCAAATCCACTCTGGCAAAGAATATCAACGTGCTTCTGACGCCCACCTCGGGGAAGCTCCTGGTGGACGGCATGGACACGTCCGATCCGGAGAATCTCTGGGAGGTGCGGCGGCGCGTCGCGATGGTTTTCCAGAATCCGGACAATCAGATCGTCTCATCCATTGTGGAGGACGATATCGCCTTCGGCCCGGAAAACCTGGGAGTGGATCCCGCGGAGATCCGGTCAAGGGTCGATTTCGCGCTGGACGCTGTTGAGATGCGCGAGTACAGGCTGAAAGCCCCGCATATGCTGTCCGGCGGACAGAAACAGCGCATCGCCATCGCGGGGGCTGTCGCCATGCAGCCGGAATGCATCGTCTTCGATGAGCCGACCGCGATGCTGGATCCAAAGGGGCGCCGCGAGGTGCTGGATGTGATCCGCAGGCTCAATGACCGCGGGATCACGACGATCCTGATCACTCATTTCATGGAGGAGGCTTTCGGCGCGGATCACGTGATAGTCCTGGACAGGGGCGTGATCAGGATGGACGGATCTCCGGAGGAGATTTTTTCGGATCCTGACCGCCTTAAGGAGCTGTCCCTGGATGTCCCCGCGGAGGTGGAGCTGATCAGGCTCCTGCGGGAGCGCGGAGTGCGGCTGCCGGATCAGATCCGGACGGCAGCGGAACTGGAGCGGTTTATATGTCAATAGCGGCGGAACATCTTACACATATATACAATCCCGGGCAGCCTCAGGAGCAGGCGGCGCTTCAGGATGTGAACTTCAGGATCGAAGACGGTGAATTCGTGGGAATAATCGGGCATACAGGCTCCGGCAAATCCACGCTTGTGCAGCACCTGAACGGGCTTCTGAAGCCTTCTTCCGGATCCATTTTCATCGGGGATACAGATATCGCAAAGGCCGGAGTCTCCATGCTGCAGATCAGAAGGAAGATCGGTCTGGTGTTCCAGTACCCGGAATACCAGCTTTTTGAAGAGACCGTGGAAAAGGATATCGCCTTCGGGCCGAGAAACCTCGGGCTTTCCGAAGATGAGATCTGGGAACGCGTTAAGGAGGCGATAGGCCGGGTGGGCCTGGACTACGAAAAGGTCAGGGCGGTTTCTCCCTTCGAGCTTTCCGGAGGGCAGAAACGCCGCGTCGCCATCGCCGGAGTGATCGCGATGCGTCCCGAGATCCTGATCCTGGATGAACCGACCGCCGGGCTGAACCCGAAGGCGCATAAGGATATCCTGGATATGGTCTGCGGCATTCACGCGGATACGGGAAACATCACGTTTCTTGTCTCGCACAACATGAACGATATCGCGCGTCTGTGCGACAGGGTGCTGGTGATGGATCACGGAAGGCTTGTGATGAACGGCTCTCCGGAGGAGGTTTTCTCCAGGGGAGAGGAGCTTGCGAAGATCGGTCTGGCGCTGCCTGACGCGATGGAGATAACGGAACGCCTCAAAAAGGCGGGGCTGCCGGTTCAGGGCGGATGCCTTACCATGGAGGCGGCGGCTGACAGCATTGCCGAGGCGCTTGAAAGCTCCGGCGCGGCAGGGACCGGAGAAGACCTTTAAAAGATATGATCAGAGATATAACGATTGGACAGTATTATCAGACCCAGTCAGTCATCCACAGGATGGATCCGCGGCTGAAGATCATCGCGACGCTGGTGTATATCGCGGCGCTTTTTGTTGTGGATCATTTTATCGGATTCCTGTTCTGCTGGCTCGTGCTGGAGACGGTGATCACATTGTCGAAAGTCCCCCGGAAATTCATACTCCGGGGACTGAAGCCGGTTTTTCTGATCATCGCCTTTAC
>CADBRP010000114.1 GCA_902797095.1 uncultured Eubacteriales bacterium
GCCGCCTCGCTGCCCTCATACGCCCACGCGGTATCAAAATACGTGAATCCGGCGTCCATGAACATGTCCACCATCTTCTTTGTCTCTTCGATATCGATTTTTTCGTCTTTCACAGGAAGACGCATCAGGCCGAATCCCAGTTTGCCGATTTCCTCACCAAGATATCCCATACTTCTTATTTACCCCCGTATCTTTTCTCGGCCGCGATCGCGTGGGCGATCAGGCCCTCTCCTCTTGCCATCCGGCTGACCAGCGGCGCGATTGAGGCAGCCGCTTCAGCCGTCATCCGCTGATGCGTGCAGGTCTTCAGGAAAGTCCCGACCCAGACGCCGCCGGTATAGCGCGCCGCCCTGACCGTCGGCAGCGTATGATTCGTTCCCGACGCGTAGTCGCCGAAGGCCTCAGCGGTATTTCCTCCGATAAACAGCGACCCGTAATTGGTCAGCCTGTCAAGGATCCTCTCCGGTTCCCTGATATTCACCTCCAGGTGCTCCGGCGCGTACTCATTGCATACGGAAACCGCCTCATCCAGATCGTCGAGAAGGACGACTTCGCCGTAATCCTCCCAGGATCTGCGGGCAATCTCTTCTGTCTCCAGCGTCGGAAGCTCTTTTTCCACCGCATCTATGACCGCACGGGCCAGATTCTCGTCCGTGGCCAGAAGGAACGACTTCGCGTTGGGATCATGCTCGCACTGCGCCAGCAGGTCCGCCGCCAGCACCTCCGGATCCGCTTCCGCGTCCGCGATCGCGAGAACCTCGCTCGGTCCGGCAATAAAATCGATACCCACCTGACCGTAGCATTGCCGTTTCGCCTCCGCTACAAACTGGTTTCCCGGTCCCACGATGATATCCACGGGCCGGATCTCTTCTGTTCCGTATGAAAAAGCAGCGATTGCCTGCGCTCCTCCCACCGCGTAGATCTCATCCGCTCCGGCGAGATCCATCGCCACCAGAGTCTTATAGTTGATGCTTCCGGTTCCGTGGACTACCGGCGCTGTCGCAACCACTCTTCCGACTCCCGCGGCCTTCGCCGGGGTGATCAGCATAAGCGCCGTTGAAAACAGCGGATACCTGCCCCCCGGAACATAGCAGCAGCAGGAGCTGACCGGGATGATCCTGTGTCCCAGGAAGATTCCCGGCTGCGGGCTGAAATCCTTCACCTCTGACATAGAGGCGAGCTGCGCCTTTGCAAACGCTTCAATATTGCTTCTCGCCGCCTTCAGATCCTCGATGTCCGCAGCGTCCATCCGGGCGTACGCCGCTTCTATCTCTTCCCTGCTGACCCGGGAGGATTCGCGGACAAACCCGTCAAAGCGCCGGCTGTATTCCTTAAGCGCGGCGTCTCCTTCGGCGCAGACCGTATCTATGATATCCGCCACCGTTCCCCTGAGTTTGCGTGTGTCCTCCGCTGTGCGTTCTTTTGCTTTTTTTATGATTTTCATCCTGTTTCCTCCGGTTTCTTTCTTTCCAGCACGTTTATTATATTCTGATAAAGTGAGCCGGGCAAGGTTTTTCCCGGCAAAGCGCTAAAGTCGCCAGGGCATATTTCAATCTGCCCGCGTCATCAGCTGAACAATAATAGCCCGGGGCTGTTGCCGCAGCTCCCGGGCCATTATCCGTTTCATTCAGTTTCATTCAGTTCTCTTCAGAAATCGTCGGGACACTGCGTCTTTCACTCGGAAAATACATTTCTGAGCAGCTTCAGTATCAGTTCCGTTTCCCTTTCCGCGGAAATGCGTGTATCCTTATTCAGCCAGCCCCGAAGCATGCCGAAAGCCCCGTACATAGAAAACTCCGTTATCGCGTTCTTTGCGGCGTCATCTTCGATTTCAGCCGTGCCTTCATGCACAAGATTCTCGATTCTGGGCAGATTGAAAATGCGCTCTATGAGTAAATCATCAGTGATGTTTTCAAGCAGCATACGGGAAAGAAACAGGTTGTCTTCCATATACTGAAGAACCTTTACTGACCGCATCTGCATGTCAGCCTTCTCGGCCGCGTCCGGTTTTCCGGATGCCTGAGCATCCCTCTCCCCTACCAGCTTTTCGATATCGGTCAGATACCGTGCTTTGATATCATCCAGCACGTCATACTGACTGCCGTAATGATTGTAAAATGTGGCGCGGTTGATTCCCGCAGTGTTGCAGATCTCCTTTATGGAAATCTGCCGCAGCTCCTTTTTTTCAAGCAAGAGCAGCAATGCGTCCCGGATTTTCGTTCTAGTCCGTCGAACTTTCAGATTTTTTTCATCCATCAAAATCGACACTTCCTTTCTGTCTGTCGGTTGCGCGTGCTACAACTGTTGATTAGGATTATAACATAGAATCACCCTTTTATGACAGTAAAGGTTTAACTTATGAAACGAAGATTTGCTTCATTTCTTGTAGCAAAAAACAGGATCATTCTGATTATATCTATCCTGCTGGCACTGGGCTGCGGCGCCCTGATTCCGCTTGTCAATGTAAACCAGGATATGACCGAATACCTCCCGGAGGATTCCTCCATGCGCCGCGGGCTGGACCTGATGGAGGCGGA
>CADBRP010000115.1 GCA_902797095.1 uncultured Eubacteriales bacterium
GTGTACTGCTCTATGCTTCCGGCGTCCACCGGGCATCTGTTCTTTTTCAGTTCGTCCAGATAACGGATCATCCTGGTGTGGTTGCGGAACCGTTTTCCCCGGAAAAACGAGCTGGCTCCAAGGCCCAGCCCCAGATATTCCTCGTAGGACCAGTATTTCCTGTTATGCCTGCTTTCCATTCCCGGAAGCGCCGCGTTGGAGATCTCATAATGGGAATAACCGGCGTCGCGCAGCATTCCGATCGCAGTGTGGTACATCTCGCGGTCGATGATCTCCGGAACAGCCGTCAGAGACTTTTCTTTATAGACCTGCTCATAAAGCGGCGTCCCCTCCTCCAGCTGAAGACTGTACAGGGAGATGTGCTGCGGCCGCAGGAATATTCCCTGGCGCAGGGTATCTCTCCAGGTCTTGACGGACTGGCCCGGGACTCCAAAGATCAGGTCGATGTTGATATTTGTAAATCCGCATTTGCGCGCAAGCTGAATCTTGTTCAGCGCGTCATTCTTGTCGTGTATTCTTCCAAGGGTGCGAAGCGTCGCGTTGTCAAACGACTGGATCCCTATGCTGAGCCTGTTCACTCCTGACATGATCCATGTTTCCAGCTTCTCCTGCGTCAGGGAAGCCGGATTGGATTCCGCCGTGATCTCCGCGTCTTTTGAGATCCGGAACGAGGAACGCAGCGCGTCCATCATAGCCGAGAAATCCCCGGCCGGAAGCAGACTGGGCGTTCCCCCTCCGATAAATACGCTGTCTATTTCGAAGCCGCTGCAGTCCTCTTCTCTGGTCTTCATCTCCAGAGAAAGCGCCCTGACATATTCGGAAAAAACTCTCGCGCTGGCGCACGGAAACGACAGAAAGTCGCAGTACGCGCATTTCTGTCTGCAGAAAGGAATATGGATATAGAGGCCCAGCTTACTTGTTGTCGTCATATTTCAGCACCGCGGTAAACGCCTCCTGAGGCACTTCGACCGTGCCGAACTGACGCATCCGCTTCTTTCCTTCTTTCTGTTTCTCAAGCAGCTTCTTTTTACGTGAAATGTCGCCGCCGTAGCACTTCGCGATAACATCCTTCCGATATGCTCTGACGGTCTCCCTTGCTATGATCTTCTGCCCTATCGAAGCCTGGATCGGCACCTCGAACTGGTGCATCGGAATGATTTCCTTGAGCTTGGAGCATACGAAGCGTCCCCTCGCGTATGCTTTTGACTCGTGGACGATCATGGAAAAAGCGTCCACCAGATCCTTGTTCAGAAGGATGTCAAGCTTCACCACCTTCGATGGCTGATAGCGTGAAAATTCATAATCCAGCGATCCGTATCCCCTGGTCTTTGATTTCAGCGCGTCGAAGAAGTCATAGATGACTTCATTCAGCGGCATGTCATAATGCAGGTTCACCCGGGTCTCGGTGATGTATTCCATATTAAGCATCGTACCGCGGCGGTCCTGGCAGATTTCCATGATGCTGCCCACATATTCCTTGGGCACCATGATGTCCGCCTTCACCATCGGTTCCTCGATATGGTCGATCAGGACCGGGTCCGGAAGATTTGAAGGGTTCTGCACCATCTTCACGGTCCCGTCGGTCATGACTACCTTATAGATGACGCTGGGGGATGTTGTGATCACTGCCAGATCAAACTCTCTCTCCAGCCTTTCCACGATGATCTCCATATGCAGCAGCCCCAGGAATCCGCACCTGAAGCCGAACCCAAGCGCCGTGGACGTCTCGGGCTCGAAATGGAAAGCCGCGTCGTTGACCTGCAGTTTTTCCAGCGCGTCCCGGACGTTTTCGTACTTTTCCCCTTCAGCCGGATAGATTCCGCAGTAGACCATGGACTGGACTTTTTTATAGCCGGGCAAAGGCTGGTCTGCCGGATCACCGTCAAGGGTTATGGTATCGCCGACTCTGGCGTCGGCGACCTGCTTGATGCTCGCGCAGACATATCCGACCTCGCCCGCGCGAAGCTCGCCGCATTCCACCGGTCCCGGGGAACACGTTCCTACTTCGGTGACCTCGTATTTCTTGCCTGTGTTCATCAGGCGGATCATATCTCCTTTTTTTACGCGCCCGTCAAAGATCCTCGCGTAGATCACAACTCCTTTGTAATTATCGTAATAAGAGTCGAATATCAGCGCTTTCAGTTTCCCGTCGGCGTCCCCTTCCGGCGCGGGGATCTTCTGCACGATCTCCTCCAGCATCTCCTCGATGCCGATTCCCTCTTTCGCGGAGACCAGCGGGGCGTCCATGGCTTCAACGCCGATGACGTCCTCTATTTCCTGCCTGACTTCATCAGGGCGCGCCGAAGGAAGGTCGATCTTGTTCAGGACCGGCATGATCTCCAGATCCTCGTCCATCGCAAGATATACGTTCGCAAGGGTCTGCGCCTCGACTCCCTGTGTGGCGTCGACTACCAGCACCGCTCCTTCGCAGGCGGCGAGGCTTCTTGATACTTCATAGGTAAAGTCGACATGTCCCGGAGTATCGATCAGATTGAAAATATACTCGTTTCCGTCCTTTGACCGGAACACGAGCCGCGTTGTCTGAAGCTTGATGGTGATGCCCCGTTCCCTCTCAAGATCCATGTTGTCGAGGAACTGTTCACGCATCTCCCTCTGGCTTACAAGTCCGGTCTTTTCGATGATCCTGTCAGCGAGGGTGGATTTCCCGTGATCGATGTGCGCAATGATGCTGAAATTTCTGATGTATTTCTGATAATCCTTCATTTAATTCATTCCCGTGATGTTATTTCATTTTTATTTTACTTGAAATACTGTAATTGTTCAATTACTTGTTTCTGGGTTATAATACTGACAACAGGAAAGGAGGTGCTTTTATGAGCATCCATATTGCCGCCGAACAAGGCGCTGTCGCCGAATCAGTCCTGCTTCCCGGAGATCCTCAGCGGGCGGCGTTCATCGCCGAAAACTTTCTGGAACATCCCAGACTTTACAACGATATCAGAGGGATGTACGGTTACACGGGAACATATCACGGGGTCCCTGTGTCCGTACAGGGAACCGGCATGGGAATGCCTTCTATCGGCATTTATTCCTGGGAGCTTATGACGGAATACCATGTGCAGAATCTTGTCCGCATCGGGACCGCGGGCTCATTCCATGAGGATATTAAGATCCGCGATATCGTCGTCGGGCTTGCCGCTTCGACGGATTCCAATTACGCCCACTCCTTCGGACTGCCGGGAACCTACGCTCCCTGCGCGAGCTATGAACTGCTTTCCAGGCTTGCGGACGCTTCCGCAAAAACCGGAATCGGCTTCCGCGCGGGAAACATCCTTTCATCCGATGTCTTCTATGAATGCGATCCCGACTGGTGGAAAAGCTGGGCGGACATGGGCGTCATGGCAGTCGAGATGGAAGCCGCCGCGCTCTATATGAACGCCGCGCGCACGAGAACCAACGCTCTCGCAATGATGACCATCAGCGATCATTTCATCACCGGAGAGTCTGCCAGCAGCCAGGAAAGGAAGGAATCCTTCACTGACATGATGCGCCTCGCGCTGGAAACTGTGACCGCCTGATCCGGAAAACCTGAAATCTGTCTGAAATGCAAAAGAACCGGGAGACACATCCGGTTCTTTTCATTCTCATTCACGCATTTAACTTATGCGCCGGAAGATTCCGCGGCTTCCCGCGTCATCCTCTCATTGTGGGGACGGGTGAGAATCAGGCATTCGCCTTGTTGAATCTCTTTGTCAGACGGGAGACCTTTCTGGAAGCAGCGTTCTTGTGGATGGTTCCCTTGGCAGCAGCCTGCATGAGCTTCTTCTCTGCCAGAGCCAGCTTTTCCTTAGCTGTTTCCATGTCGCCTTCATTCAGAGCAGCGTCATAAGACTTCAGGATCGCCTTCAGATGATTGCGTACTCTTCTGTTTCTGGCTGTCTTCTTGTCGATAACACGGATTCTTTTCTTTGCGGATTTAATGTTAGCCATTCAATTTACCCCACTTTCTTATTTGATAGCCGCCGCAGCAAAAAAGACCGCGGCACAAATTCGCAAATGTAAGTATATCCGATAACGATGCTGTTTGCAAGGAATATTTTCAGATCCTTTTCCCGCGCGCGTATTCCAGCGCCCTGTTTATGTATTCCTGTTTCTGCAGGAAATTCAGTCCTTCAGGAAAAAGGCTTTCATCCACTTCGTATCTTCTGGGGCGGGAGCTTTTCACGATCCGGTTTCCGGCTTCCCTGCATATGCCTATGATCTCATCGATATCCAGCGCATGATCTTCCCTGCCCGTCTCCTTCTCCCTCTCCTTCTCCCTTTCCCGCAGCTTCTCAGCTATTTCGGCATTCAGTTCGATTCCTTCTATGACAGCCGCCTGCGTCACATTGACCTGCGTGATCCTGTCAAGATATGAGAGCAGGATCATCAGACTCTGGGGATACCCTCTCTGCACACACAGCCCGTACAGCTGGGGCACCAGATATGTCAGACGTATCTTTCGCTGCACAGTCCTGGTGCTGGTGCCGTATTTCCTCGCCACCGCCTCCGCCGTCCGCTCTCCGGGGCACCGCGCGCTGTCCTCCCCGGCTTCTTCCGTCCCCCCGGAGCTTCTTCCTGCGAGCATCGCCTCCATCGTCGCGCGGTATGTCCACCCCCATTCAAGATCCGTCGTCTTTTCCCTCTGATGGTTGGTCACGCCGATCACCACAGTCGCGTCCACATCGCTTAACA
>CADBRP010000116.1 GCA_902797095.1 uncultured Eubacteriales bacterium
GAGGGAGTATAACAAGGAGAGCATCGCGGCGGGAAGATGCGTCTGCATGCAGGCAAACGCGGCATCGCTGCCTTTTGATGAAGCGGGGTTTGATCTGGCCACAGCCTTTGAAACGATCTACTTCTGGCCGGGGCTTGAGAATTGCTTCAGCAAAGTCTGCCGCGTGCTGAAGCCAGGCGGCGTCTTTCTGATCGTGAACGAGTCAGACGGAGAAGACGCGGCGTCACAGAAGTACGAGGAGATCATCGACGGGATGAAGACCTACACCGATAAACAGATCGAAGAAGCGCTTAAAAAAGCGGGTTTTTCCAGAGTCGAAAGCAATCATCATGACTCGCGTCCGTGGCTCGCGGTGACTGCGGAGAAGTGACGGTGAACTCACAGCGGGATCCGGAAGAAATATGCGCCGTGAAAGCCTTGGGAATACAGCATTTCCGGGGCTTTTTTCTATTGTAAACAGATGAAGCGCTGTGGTATGATTTTTATGTATTTCAGTACATGGAGCGATTGCGGAAGGAAGAATCCGCCGGAACTTTACACCAAAAATAAATAAAGGAGAACTATGATGATCATTCGTCTGGAAGTGCAGGAAATCAACTACGAGAAGTGCTTTGAGAATCTGATTCCGAAGATGATAGAAGACTGCAGATCGCAGACAGAGCTGTCTGAACTGGAAAAACTGCTCGTCAAACTCGGCGATGATGCCGTCCCCGTGATGGAAAAACTGCTCGGATATTTCAAGACAGATGACCGCGACCAGATGCTTATCTGGCTGCTGGAAGACAATCAGGAAATGTTCGTCAGCACAGCGAACGAGCGGATGAACGAAGTCTTTTCCGGGGACGCCATTGCGATCGGAGGCTTATACGGGCAGGACCATCCGGGCCCAAGCATCACGCTGTACGTGGCGCAGGTAAGCATCGACTACAATAAGCTCTTCGACAGCCCGATGTTCAGCGGCGCCATCGGAGGAGCGGCGAAGATCGCACTTCAGATTTCAAATCCTGAGGCGCTGGAAAATACTGGAATCAAATTGCTTTCCTCTGATCTGGTCAAGCCTAAGCTTATTTCGGTTCTGTCGGACAGCCTGCAAAATGCCGGACTGGCAATCACGATCAGTGATGTGGAAGTCATGGACGATTCAGCGGCAGAAATGCCGGTACCCCTGAGAGATCCCGCAAAGGATGAGGGGCTGCTTCCGGACGCGATCGAGGATCAGATCCTGGACGCGATCGCCGCGTGGCTGAAGGACAGTTTGCAATAAGGAAATGTAAGATGATAAGTCAGAAATACACAGTGTTCAACGCGGTCCAGAACTGCTTTGACAGTCTGGATACGAACAATTTCGCCGTACTGGGACGGCGGGAGGATCCCATGTGGGAAAGCCCCATCATCGGCGTTGCCGCGGGGGATGATCCCTATTATGACTTTTTGAAAGAACATATCGGGCCTTTTCACTGGACGCCGGCGGAAGCCTTCGCGCAGAAGTACGAGGATGTGCCTGATCCCGGGAAACTGCGGGTCATCTCCATCGCGTTTCCCCAGACAGCGGCTACGAAGGTCATGCAAATGCAGGCCGGCGCGTTTCCCTGTGACAACTGGCTCGTGAGCCGGGGAGAATGGGAGCCCCTGATCCGCAGCTTTTGCCTGCTTTTGCAGAAGGAACTGGAAAGAAATGGAATCCGCTGTGTCTGTCCGGAGCTTCTGAGCGGGATGACATGGAAACGGTCTGAGAAACTCGGGCTGGCATCCAGCTGGTCTCAGAGACATACCGCGTACGCCGCGGGGCTGGGTACGTTCGGATTAAGCGATGGACTGATCACGCGGAGAGGCATCGCCGTCCGTTTTACTTCCATGGTCATCGAGGCGGATATCCCTGCGTACGGCAGGGTCAGCGAGGATCCGTACGCCTGGTGCACCAGGTGCGGCGCCTGTATCAGAAGATGCCCGGCGGACGCCATCAGCTCAGAATCAGGCCATGATAAAGAAGCCTGCTCTGCTTTTGAGGACTACTGTGTGGAGAATTTCTGGCCGGAGCATATCGAGCGGGGAAACTATATTTTCGGCTGCGGGCTATGTCAGGCGGGAATCCCTTGCAGCGACCGCCCGCCTGTCAGGGAGGAGATCACATACCGGCAGATCCGGCCGTCGGACAACGCCCAGCTCGCGGACCTGGTCAGGATCAGCCTCGGCGCAAACGGCCTCGATATTCCGGGAACCGCTTTCTTTGACCCATGCCTGGAGGACCTGTATGCTTTTTATCAGGAGAATCCCCGGGACAGGTACTATATCGTAGCGGAAAATCCTCAGGGGAGGATCGTCGGGGGAATCGGATTCGATCGTTTTGACAGGCTGGAGGATTGCGCAGAGCTGCAGAAGCTGTATGTGGCGGCAGACTTCCGGAGAATGAGAATCGCTTCCCGGCTGCTTTTGAAAATGGAAAAAGAGGCGGCTAAGCGCGGGTACAAAAGGATCTACCTGGAGACGCACTCCAATCTGCAGCCGGCGCTGAAATTCTATGAAAGAGCCGGCTATGTGAATATCCCGCGTCCGGAATACGCCGTCCATGAGACGATGGATCAGTTCCTGATCAAGGAGATGCTGCAGTGAGTGAGAAAAAGAAGATAGCGGTCCGGACCTGCGGAGGATGCTTCTGCAAGTTTGACCGGAGAAAAATCATAGAGACGCTGAAGGACAGCTTTCAGGACAGCTGTGAAATCGGCTTTAACATGAAATAAGCAAGAAATCCCCCATCTTCTATAAGTGGTGGGATGAATTGCCTTAAAAAAAGAAACAAGAACACTTGTTCTTATCGGAAGAGGATGATATAATAGATTCAGTCGAAGCGAAAAGAGGGCTGAAATCATGCGTGAAATGGATAATA
>CADBRP010000117.1 GCA_902797095.1 uncultured Eubacteriales bacterium
ACGGAGAATATCGAAAACATCCGCAGCAAGGATTCATAAGTAAGCTTACAGCGTCTCTTCTTCAGAGGAGGCGCTTTTATACAGCTATAGTTTTAATCAGAGTGGAGAGTGCAGAGTGAAGAGTGGAGTTTTATAACAAGGAGGAAAAGATGATGGTCAGGCGGATCTTGGAAGTAGAATCTGTCACTGAATGGCAGAGTAATACTGCTCAAGATCTTTGCGGCAGCAGAGGAAGACTATACGCATGTTGGGATCGAACTGGGTTCCCATTCCTTCACACATGATGCGGGCTGCCTGTTCAAAACTCATCGGCTCTTTATAGACACGCTTGCTGACCAGGGCGTCGTACACATCCGCGACGGCCATGATCCGCGCTTCCAGGGGAATCATTTCCCCGACCAGACCGTCGGGATAGCCTTTGCCGTCCCAACGCTCATGATGATGCCTCGCCAGGCGGTAAGCCGTCCGGACGAGGCTTTCTTCTTCGACGCCCTCCAGGAGGATTTTCACCATCTGGCCGCTGATGGTGGAATGCGTCTTCATGACGGCGAATTCCTCCGGCGTGAGGCGGGCCGGTTTATTCAGGATTCCGGAATCGATGCTGACTTTGCCCAGGTCGTGCATGGGCGCGGTGCGGATAATGTCCCGGGCCAGCGCCTCATCCAGCGGGAAAAGATGATCCTGCAGGATGCGGCGAACCAGAATGCCGACGACATCACTGGTGCGGCGGACATGACCGCCGGTATTGCCGTCCCGGTTTTCCACCATATCCGCCATGCTCAGTATAAGCTTTTCCTGGATGGCCTCTATGTTCCGCGTCTTTTCGGCGACTTCCCGGTTCAGGCGGCTGTTATAATCCGTGAGGAGCTCCAGGTTCCGCTTTTCCTCGGTGGCATCGCGGATATCAATCAGATAACCGCGGGGGGCGCCGCCTTTGCGGACGGCGAAATCGGAAATCCTGTAAGCGAGGGTACGCTCCCCGGAGGAGAAGAAACCGGTCAGGATCCCGTTTTCCACAAAGCGGTCGATCATCCGCCCAAAGCGGATGCCGATCTCACTGTCCTCAGGGAACGGGGCGTCCGCCTTCATGGTCCGGAGTTCCGGGAAAAAGTCAAAGCTTTTTTCATTGGCGCTCAGAAACCTGCCGTTCAGCCCGACGGCCACATACGCCCGGGCGGCATGGGACTTCTGGCTGTCCGTGATGAGGGCGGAGATATCGTGGGAACGTACCTGGTCATAGGTAAGGAAAAAGACGAGCTGCATGACAACATACAGAAAGGGAAGGGCCGAGAAATCGGTCCCGAGCCGTTTTTCAACAAAAAACAGGATGAGCCACAAACCGCTGAAAGCCAGAAAACCCACGGCGGGACGGCGGGAGATCCCCCTGCGGCGGGACAGGATCAGGACCACGAGAGCGGCGATAAAAATGACCGCGGCCAGGAGACAGGCATAATATTGCAGGATATTGAAGGTATGCTCCATGCGGGAGGCCAGGGTTTCCCCGGCGCCGGCGGCGCCGCCGAAAGCCGCCCTGTACCAGATGGGAAGCAGGAGGAGGGCGACCACGCCGTACACCGCCGCCTTGATCCACAGGCGAACGCGAAGGCCGCAGCTGCTGAGCAGGGAGAAGAGCATGATCGCCAGCAAAAGAGCCGTGGTCAGCTGAATAAACCCGAAGAGCACGAGCTGCGCTTCCGCCGAGGAAACCTGCGCCTTCAGCCAATAACCGATAATCAGAAAGGGCAGAAGGAGCGATACCGACCAGTCGTAACTGTCGATATGGTCATAGCTTCTCAGCGCCATGATCAGCGTTAACAGAACCGAGATCACGACGCAGATGCCGTATCCGGTCGAAATCATTGTTTCATATCCTCCGCGGCGATCCGCTGGTCGATCTCAAAGTACACATCCATCCAGGCATCCGGAGAACGGACAGATTTCAACTCGGAATTCAGAGAAGCAAGCAGGCTGCCCGCGACCTCCAGATCCAGATCGGGATCCGCGCCGCGGGACCCGAGACCCGACACCGGGCCGGCAGGGATCTCGTTTTCCGGAACGGAGCGGACGGAGAAGAGCAGGTGGACGGCCTCCTCCTGCTTTTTGCCGAAGACGGAAAGACGCACGGCCCCATCCGCACTGTGATTGATGGCATTGGACAAAAGGGAGACGATTACTTCCTTCAGCCTGGGCGCGTCCCCGAGCAGAGCATCGGGCAGCGCATCGGACAGCTCCTGCAGGAGCTGCACGCCTTTCTTTTTCGCCAGGGGGCGGACGGCCTCAAACGCGTCCGCAACCAGCCTCTTCAGGGAATAAGGCTCCGAGGCGGCTGTCAGGATTCCGGCTTGCGCGGCGGCGCGGTCCGAGAGCCCGCCGATCAGGGTCAGCATTCTTGAGGCGGTGCCGCGGATGCCTTCCGCTCAGGTCCGGATCTTTTCGGGATCGGTCTCCCGAAGGATCTGCTCATCCAGGGCGAGCAGATCCGTGACAGGCGCCCGCAGATCCCGGGACGCATCGGAGAGGAAGGCATTGCCGGCGGCGGCAGTGGACTCCAGCTTCTCCAGGCGGTCCGAAAGGTCCTTCACCGCGGTTTTCTCATCATTGATATCCTGCACGGCAAAGATCACATTCTCGAGGGGCTTTCCTTCCGCGCGATCCATGGCGAAGAAACGGAAACGGCACCAGCCGTGCAGCTTGCTGACAAACTCGAAGACCGCGCTCTCCCGGTCCTTCAGGCGGTCGGCCAGGGTGTCCGTATCCACGAAGGCGAGCGCCGCCTCAAGGCTGCTTCCGTCCGCGTCATTCAAAACCGCGACGTGCAGCAGTTCCTTCGCATCGCTGTATTTCTGCCGCAGGTTTTCAATATATTCTCCCGGGGAGACCGGCGTCATTTCTCCCGAAGGCAGGTTGATGATATAGATCGCCTCATAGAGCTCCGACATATAGGAAAGGCCGGATCTGCGGAGTTCCATCTGTTTCTGCGCGTTGCGGTAGGCAATGACGCTGGTGGCGTAAACAACCGCCGAGAGCACCCACAGCACCGCGAGGACGACAAAGGCGATAAAGCTCCAGCCCTGGGAGAAAGTCCGGTAGAAATGAACATTCAGATCATAATCCGAGAGATCCAGCTCATCCAGATAATAGAAGATCATCCCGATCGTGACGCTCTCTCCGCCCTCGACCGGCATTTCCGTATAGTGCTCACTGGGGAAATAGAGGAGATAATCCCCTTTCTGCAGGGGGATCAGCAGATCCCCGTCATAACGGTACTGCAGTTTTACGTCATCAAGGACGTAATTCTGGAGATCCAGCGTCTGGACCGCCTCCCGGTCCGTTCCCACAAACTGGTGAATCTCCAGGGTGCCGGTCCAGGCCTGGTTGATGAAACAGTCGCCGGCGATATTGATCCGCAGCTGCCAGGTTTTGATCAGATCCCCGCTGTTGTTACAGATCGTTTCATCAATCGTCTGGCCGGTCAGATCCACCGTGCGGCCTTCCGAGAGCGGAAAATCCCGCTTCAACCATTTGCTGGTGCTGGCGGCCCGGGGGTCAATCACCATAGAGGCGCTGCCGCTTGTGTCATTCCCGTGGATGTTCACTTCCTGCCGGTTGAACATGACCAGAATCTGGACATGCACGACAAACATGACCAGCATGGCGATGAAAAAGAGAATACTGATCCGCCTGAGCCCGGTCTGATCCTTTATCATATGCTCCTCCGCATGAATAATCCGTCCGGTAAGGACATACCAGTATAATATGAACTGTCATAATCGTAAATGGTCAAAATGTATGTGTCATTTCCTTTTTTATTTCTCTTTTTCGGCGTCCAGGGCGAACAGCG